>NZ_JACJEU010000017.1:0-83049 GCF_014164215.1 Shewanella sp. SG44-2 | reverse complement strand
ATATGACGATATTGTTGAGCAGTGTTCCATTGCATGGAATCGATTTATTGCAGAGCCGGAAAGGGTGATTCAACTATGTTCTAGACGGTGGACAAAATTGACCAATTATTTAATGTAAATGGTATAATTGACTTACAAGAGTCGTGAAACAGCCCGCTATTATGTAGTGGGCTTTTTTACGTCTGTAATTTGTTGAAATTACGGTTTGGTTAATATGAGCATAATGCTTGTGTGGGCGATATGCCCATGCGAAGTAGGTCATTTTCAGGTGCCTAATTGACTTAAAAGAGTCCCGAAACAGCTCGCTATGATATAGCGGGCTTTTTGTGTCCGTAACTTAGGCAATGTTTATAAAATTGACAATGTGAAGATATAGCTAAGTTTTCAATTATTGGTATTTGACATATTAATGAGCAAAATTGATTAATTAAGTTGAAGATAACGGTACGATTTGATGGGTTTAATATTTGTTCAATATCACCGACTTATTAGCCAATAATGAGGCATAGATCAAAGTTTACTTCAGTTTGTTGTTACAAAATAAATTTAAGTTCTCGATCTTATTTATTATTTTGGTTGAATTAGGCGTTGTTCAGAGTGAAGCATTGAGCCATTCAATAACGACTTAGGGATTATGCGAGAAGAATAAACATATCAACAAATGATATCCGAATTTAACGATTACAATAGAACATTTTGCCACCATCGCCCAGATGAATTTTCCGTTTATGCGATGCTAGATCAATTTTGCAAGGCTGTTATATCTGTTCATTTTATATATGACACGCTTATGCATATCTAGGCTGCCTAGCCGATGATTTAATGCTTAACAGTACCAATGAAAACATTAAATAGGCATGTAATAACCATAGTTGATCGTACATCAGTTTGAAATAGTTAAAGGCCTTTGGTTTAAGCATCATGCAATGCCAATCTCCAGTTTTGAAACGATACTTATTGTTAAATAAAGAAGGACTTTTAGACAATGAATAACACTATTAAGAAAGCAATATATGGAGGCGTTTTAATAATTGTCATCGCTGGGTCTTGGGCTGTATGGCAGTATTTTCAAGCACAACCATTGGGTGCTGGTTTCGCCTCCGGTAACGGAAGGATTGAAGCTGTACAGGTTGATATATCAACAAAAATTGCAGGTCGCGTCGATACAATCATGGCGCAGGAGGGCGATCTTGTTCAGGCAGAACAGGTTGTCGCAAAAATCAATACAGATCAACTGCGAGCTCAGTTAATCGGTGCAGAAGCAAACGTTGCCAGTGCAGAAAGCCAAGTCGCATCCGCTTTGGCAGCCATAGAGCAGGCAAAGGCGGAACAATTACTGGCTGAACAAGAGTTGCATCGGGCACGCGAGTTGGTAAAAAATAATCACATCAGTAAGGAAACCTACGATACACGAGTAAGTCAGGTAGCCGTTGCCAAAGCCGCCCTTGAGGCTGCTAAAGCTGGACTAGTATACCGAGAACGTATGGTCGATGCTGTGAAGGCTAGCACTACAGAGATCCAGACTCAAATCGACGATTGTGTTCTCAAATCACCGGTTATTGGCAGAGTTATTTATCGACTTGCCGAACCCGGTGAAGTGCTAGGAAGTGGCGGTAAAGTGCTAACCGTTGTGAACCTCGCCGATGTCTATATGGAGGTCTTTCTTCCGTCAGCTCAGGCTAATAGCATTGCTATCGGTGCAGAGGCTCGAATTAAGCTGGATATCTTAGATTTCGCTATTCCAGCGTCTGTCAGTTTTGTGTCACCGGAATCCCAATTCACACCAAAGCAAGTTGAAACACTCAGTGAACGCGAAAAACTCATGTTTCGTGCCAAAGTACGAATACCGCAAAATTTAGTCCAGAGCCATATTGATGATGTAAAGACAGGGATTCGCGGGGTTGCTTACATTCGTCTGACAACAACATCCGGAGAAAAGCCTGCTCCGTGGCCGGATTTTCTTCAGAAATTACCACCGCAAGCCGAACCCGTTTCAGTCAATAATAACTAATGTGGGTGCAGTACCATGGACCAACAAAATTATCCTATCGTCTGCATTAAGGGTGTTACGCATACCTATAAGAAAGTGAATGCTATCGAAGATGTGTCATTGACCATTCCATCTGGGATGATGGTTGGCTTACTCGGTCCTGATGGTGTTGGTAAGTCGACGCTATTGGCCCTTATTTCGGGCGTTCGCAAGTTACAGCATGGCAGTCTTGAGGTGCTTGGCGGTGACATGGCTTCGGCCCGCCACCGCTCCGAAGTTGGCCCTCGGATTGCCTACATGCCCCAAGGTCTGGGTAAAAACCTTTATAGCGAGCTTAGTGTTGCCGAAAACCTAGATTTCTTTGGAAAGTTATTTGGTCAGGGAGCCTCTGAGCGTAAAGCTCGAATCGATCGTTTGACTAAAGCAACAGGGCTTCACTCTTTTCTATCAAGGCCTGCGGGCAAGTTATCTGGTGGCATGAAACAAAAACTAGGGCTCTGCTGTTCGCTTATACATGATCCTGATTTGTTGATATTGGATGAGCCGACGACTGGTGTCGACCCATTGTCAAGGCGACAATTTTGGCAACTAATCAACGCTATTCGCAGCGAAAGACCCAGCATGAGTGTGATTGTGTCCACTGCGTACATGGACGAAGCAGAAGACTTTGACTGGCTGGTTGCAATAGATGCTGGACATGTTTTGGACACAGGTACTCCAGCAGAGCTAAAAGCCAAAACCAACACCAGTAATTTAGAAAAGACATTTGTGCGCTTACTACCGGAAGGGAAGCGGGGAAGTGGTAAAGAGCTTATTATCCCTCCATTTGAAAAGACTGCTGGCACACCTGCTATCATAGCGAAAGGGTTGACTCGACGCTTCGGTGATTTTACCGCTGTGAACGACGTTAGTTTTGAAATTCAAGCTGGCGAGATTTTTGGTTTTCTCGGTTCTAATGGTTGTGGCAAGACCACCACAATGAAAATGCTGACGGGTTTGCTGCCAGCTTCTGAAGGTGAGGCTTTTTTATTCGGAAAGTTAGTTGATGCGAACAATCTAGAAATGCGCAAGCGTGTCGGATTTATGTCACAAGCTTTTTCGCTGTATGGCGAACTAACGGTGATGCAGAATTTAACCTTGCATGCTCGCTTATTTCATCTGTCACCGTCAAAAACAACAGAGCGGATAAATACGCTGGTTGACCGTTTTGGTCTGCGCAAACAAATAGATGATCTAGCTTCATCGCTGCCACTTGGCATCCGTCAGCGGCTTTCGCTCGCGGTTGCGGTGATCCATGAGCCCGAAATGCTCATTCTTGACGAGCCTACTTCAGGTGTTGATCCTGTCGCTCGTGACGAATTTTGGGAGCTGCTTGTTGAATTGTCACGTCGAGATAAAGTGACCATATTTATTTCTACCCATTTTATGAATGAGGCTTTACGTTGCGATCGCATTTCGCTCATGCACGCTGGTGAAGTACTTGTTTATGATGAACCGCAACATCTAGTAGAAGCCAAAGGTGCAGCCTCGCTCGAGGAAGCATTTATCAATTACCTGAAAGATGCCATTGGAACGACTGCCGAAGAATCAACCGATTTGGCTTCTGTGCAGCCAGATGATTCATCAACGTTAATAAGTTCACCTTCAACCACTTTAAAACGCCACTATTTTAGCTTGAATAGGTTATTGGCATACAGCTATCTCGAAATGATGGCGGTAATGCGTGACAGGATACGTTTGGCATTTGCCTTTTTTGGCAGTGTGATCTTATTAATTGTTATTGCTTACGGTATATCGCTAGATATAGAGGATCTCACTTTTGCCGCGCTGGATCTGGATCGTACTCCAGAGAGCCGCCAATATTTAAGTAACTTTCAAGGGTCACACTATTTTATTGAGAGACCAGAACTGCAAAGTAAAGATGAACTTGAATGGCGTCTTAAGTCTAACGATATAACCTTAGCGATAGAGATCCCTCCGGGCTTTGGCCGTGATTTAAAAACGGGCCAAACTCCTAGTATTTCTGCTTGGATTGATGGTGCTAATACCACCAGAGCAAGCACTATAGAAGGATATGTCACTGGTGGCCATATACGCTATCTTACCGAGTTAGCAACAAATGCAGGTATCAACGCAAGAGCTCTATATAAAGTAGATCTAAAGTCTCGATATCGTTATAACCCATCATTTGAGAGCATATTTTCGATTGGGCCGAAAACGCCTGCCTTGCTGTTGCTCTTTTTCCCCGCAATCTTGATGGCGGTGAGTATCTCGCGTGAGAAGGAGGTTGGCACTATCACCAACTTTTACGTCACACCAACAAACAAACTTGAATTTCTGATAGGCAAACAGCTGCCTTATATTGGCATTGGCATGGCTAACTTTTTTATTCTGACATTCTTAGTGGTATTTTTGCTACAAGTACCGCTAAAAGGTAGCCTGCTGGGCTTAACTGTGGGAGCTTTCTTTTACGTTTGCGCTTCAACGGGTATTGGGTTAATTGTTTCCGCGTTAACTAAGACACAGGTTACCGCTGTTTTTGCGACTACAATTGTGTCTTTATTACCCACAGCACTTTTCTCCGGGTTAGTTCAGCCAACATCAACGTTAGAAGGCGGGGGATATCTTATCGGTATGGCGTGGCCCGCAACCTATTACATGCATTTGAGTGTCGCTGCATTTACCAAAGGATTGGATTTCTTTGCCCTAGCAGGGGATTTAATGATGCTATCCATTTATGGTCCGCTCTTTGTCGTTTTGGCTGCAGTATGTTTGACAAAACAAGAGGCATAATTGATGAAAACCTGGAGTAACATTTTTTGGCTCGGTACTAAAGAGTTACGCAGCGTTCTTGGTGACGTTGTTATGGTCATGCTAATTATTTTCCTATTCAGCGCCCAGATTTATTCACGATCAACAGCCATCAGCGAGTCGGTTAATAACGCTTCGATTGCCATTGTCGATGAAGACCACTCTACGCTTTCTCGTAGCATTGCCAATGCTTTTTATCCGCCTTATTTTAACCTAGCAGAGCAAATCTCTGCTACTGAGATTGACCAAGTTATGGATCAAGATCGTTTCATGTTTGTGGTCTCCATTCCACCAAGGTTTGAAGCCGATGTTCGTGATGGGCGCTTGCCGAGTGTACAGATAGATGTTGATGCTACCGCAGTGACTCAAGCGAGTCTAGGTAACCACTATATTCAAAATATCATAACTAACGAGGTGAATTTTTTTGTTAATCGTTCAAACGAAACAACAACCTATCCAGTGGCTTTAGTTCAACGTCGAGCCTTTAACCCAAATGGCACAATGACCTGGTTTAGTTCGATTGGTGCACTGCTCGATAACGTAACCTTGCTGGCCATTATACTGACTGGCGCTGCGTTATTGCGTGAGCGTGAACATGGTACCATTGAGCACTTGCTTGTTATGCCACTGACTTCGTTTCAAATTATCATGTCGAAGGTATGGGCTAACGGATTAATTGTTTTAGTAGCTTTCTCGTTATCATTGTT
This sequence comes from Shewanella sp. SG44-2, assembly GCF_014164215.1. Classification (NCBI taxonomy): domain Bacteria; kingdom Pseudomonadati; phylum Pseudomonadota; class Gammaproteobacteria; order Alteromonadales; family Shewanellaceae; genus Shewanella; species Shewanella sp. SG44-2. The sequence goes on along the minus strand of NZ_JACJEU010000017.1, from coordinate 77,541 downwards.
CTTTATGGTTGAGACCTTGTTAGATGTACCCATTGCAGGATCTCGATGGTTACTACTTGGCGGAACGACCATTTATTTATTTGCAGCAGCAGCCATCGGTATTTTTCTCGGTACAATTGCCCGTACGATGGCACAATTTGCACTACTGTTGATGATAGTGATAATACCCATGATGTTACTCTCTGGTGGGATCACTCCGATTGAGAGCCAGCCAGCTATTATTCAACCATTTACATGGCTTTTCCCTTCGCGGCACTTTATGGCTTTTTCTCAGGCCGTTGTTTTTCGGGGTGCTGATATCAGCATAGTGTGGCCAGAATTACTCAATATCATTGGTCTAGGGGCTATCTTTTTTGCTTTCAGCCTTGCGCTTTTCCGTCGGTCAATTGCCGTTAGTAAGTAGTTTATATTCTTACTTTTCATATTATGGGTTTAATGCCTTTAAACCACAAAGCCACCAATTACGGTGGCTTTGTTATGTAGAGCACTTGATTATGCGTTATTTATTTTTTGCTTTAGATCATAAGCATCGTCGGTAACAACACGTTCAAGTACTTCAATTCGTTGACGCAGGGCGTTAATTTCATCATGCAGTGCTTTATTGTTAGTTGCTTGTTCTGCCGTCGTATGTGATTGCTGTTGCTTGAGCTTCATTATAGTGACAATAAAGCTGCCTAAAATGGCCAGAATAGGAATTAATAATGCCAATGTTGGTGGGTTCATAATGCGTCCTTAATTGTTTTTATTTATTGTCTATTATTGTGACGTTTTCAAGCAGAATTACTAGTGACAAAAGTCATCATTGTGAAATGAACACCAACTTATTCATTATGGTATAAATTAATTATTATTTTACCTATTGATTATAAAGTCTATTTTTTATTTTCGATTATTAGTAGCAAACATTTATATCCACTGCACTTGATATAGCGCCGGTGGTCCATATATCTAATTCTGTAGCAGGAATGAATAATGAAATGCTCGATTGAGGTTTCAGTTAACTGTCTACCACAGTGCCGTAAGGGCTGTGAAAACCAAACACCACAAACATACAGTGGTTATTTTTTACATATTGCTTTAGACAAGGGTATGAACATGCGTAATTTTAATATTTCTCCAGATTTAACACCTCTTTACCGTAGTGCAATTGGTTTTGATCGTTTAGCACAACTTGCTGAACATGCAGCAGCTAACAATAGCAACAGTGGTTATCCTCCATATAATATTGAGCTTTTAGGCGAAAATCGTTATCGGATCACCATGGCGGTAGCGGGTTTTTCTATGCCAGAACTCGATATTATGAGTGAAGGTGAAAAGCTATTAGTAAAAGGTAATAAGACTGCTAACAGTGATGAACGCAAATATTTGCATCAAGGGATTGCTGAGCGTGGTTTTGAACGTAGTTTTCAATTAGCGGATTATGTGCGGGTCGTCGGTGCGGAATTAGAACACGGCTTATTAAATATTGATTTAGTACGTGAAATTCCAGAAGCTATGAAACCTCGTAAAATAGATATTGTGACTACCAAAACGCTTAGTTAAGCCTTTATTGTGAGTCTAATACGATTAGTGGCTTAGGTGTTAACAGCATTTAAGCCATATTCTCTACCTAATCGTTTATCTCCCCCTAATTTAGCTAATTGCTAGGCCTAGTTTGTTATTAAACTAGGCTTTTTTGTATTTATCATTTATTCAAAAGCACTGGACCAGGGCCTTGTTCTACAAGAATATCGTTTGGATTATACAGTGGACAGTTTTTCATCGATAAACAACCACAACCGATGCAACCTTCGAGCGAATCTTTCAATTTTTGCATCTGGGCTATCCGCAGCGTAAGTGATTTATTCCAAACATTTGATAATTCTGCCCAGTCTTCTTTAGTCGCTGTTCGTTCATTGGGTAAAGCAGCAAAAGCATGCTTGATATCATCCAACGATATCCCTAATTGTTGCGCAGCTTTGATGAGCGATATTCGCCTGATAACGTCTCGTGTATAACGACGTTGATTACCATTATTGCGCCAACCGCTGATGAGACCTTTTTGCTCATAAAAGTGAATCGCAGAGATGTTTATTCCACAACGTTTGGCGACTTGGCCAACACTTAGTTCTACATCTATTGACATTCAACCTCCGATTTTTTTTATCATTTTGGCAAAAATAATACTTTACCTCAAGTTAGCTTGAGGTATTAAGCTGTGTTGCATTAACCATAAGGAGATAAGTGATGCGATTAGAACATTTAAATTTAGTAGTTAATGACTTAGATGAATCATTAGTATTTTATAAAGCGGTCTTTCCACACTGGCGAGTGCGTGGTGGTGGCGAGTCTGTTTGGCATGGTACGCCGCGGAAATGGCTTCACTTTGGTGATGATTATCATTATTTATCGTTAAATGATTCTGGTAGTGGCGAGGTGCGCGATCTTAAAAGCAATGCATTGGGTTTGGCACATTTCGCTTACGTTGTGGACAATATTGATGCATTAGTTGCTAGATTGTCACAAGTGGGTTTTGAGGTGGCGATTATAGGCGGACATGATCCTTTTTATAAAAGCCGTTACTTTATTGACCCAAGCGGATTTGAAGTTGAGTTTGTTGAATACTCAACGGATATTCCCAGTGAGCGAAATCAATACGATGGCGAGTAGCTTATCAATATGCACCATTGGGCTTATAGAGTAAGCCCAATGGTTTTGATCAAAACCGATTATCAGCAAACGTAATAGGTTAAGAGCAGGTAAGCTGACTAAAGGTAGTGTGACAAGTCGGTGTTAGCGGTAAGTTCAACTTCTTGTTGTTTACCATGGAATAAATAAGCCGTCTCATTACCAATAAGGTGTAATTTATCGCCTTGGCGCCATAGAGCGCTGCCTTCTTGGATTCCTATCACCGGTGTCAGTGGATCGACCATGGTAAATTCTAACAGCCGTTGCGCACGAGTTTCACCATTATGGCCTGGCATTTGGTAGTTGGTGTAATGCGGATTTAATTGGAATGGCAATATACCCAATGCGGTAAAAGAGGGCGGCTCGACAATTGGCATATCATTGGTGGTACGAATGCTGGCACCAGTAATGTTTGATCCCGCACTCCAGCCCACATACGGCATGCCATTTTCTACTTTTTCACGAATTAAGTGCAGTAAGTCGTAGCGATACAATTCGTTGAGCAATTGGAATGTATTGCCGCCACCAACAAAAATACCTGCAGCATCTAGAATGGCTTGTTTTGGGTCTGCAAACTGATGAATGCTACTAATGGTAATTGGCAGAGGTTCAAGCGCTGTTTGTACTTTTGTTAAATACTCATCATAACTTACACTGACGCCAGCATAAGGAATAAACAACCATTGTTGTCCTGGCTGAGTGAGTGGACGAATAAGCTCAACGGTATGGCTTAGATATGTCGAATTACCGACCCGTGAGGCGCTCAACATTAATGCATTAATGGGCATAAAAAGTCCTTTTTGGTTTTAGTTTTTGACAGTTTATCAAAGATTAATCATTGCCGACACTGAGTTTGTTTTTGTAGTCTATTTTTCAGTTTCAATTAATCAATCCTCCCTAGAATCTGCTCGCGTGAATTTCAAGACGATGTTTTATCTAGCTATAAAAGAGTCATAAATCTTTTTTAATATAACTAAGCTTGAATTTTCATTTTATGGACATATTATGTCTATAGTAACAATCGTAAATCGGCACTTTTGCCATACAGGAGCTTTAATGAAGCGTATATTTTTGTTGATTGCAACCAACTTTGCCATCTTACTGGTTGCCTCAATTGTAATGTCTATTCTTGGGGTTAATACCTCAACGATGGGTGGACTGTTAGTATTTGCTGCCATTTTTGGTTTTGGTGGCTCGTTTATCAGTTTAGCCATTTCAAAATGGATGGCTAAGAAAACCATGGGTTGTGAAGTTATCACTCAACCACGTGACAGTATGGAACGTTGGTTAGTCGAAACGGTTGCACGCCAAGCTGAAAAGTCTGGTATTAAGATGCCAGAAGTGGCTATATACCAGTCGCCAGAAATGAACGCATTTGCAACCGGTCCAAGTAAAAATAATGCCCTTGTTGCTGTGAGTTCTGGTTTGCTTTACGGCATGACCCAAGATGAGATTGAAGGCGTACTTGCCCATGAAGTGAGCCACGTGGCAAACGGTGACATGGTGACATTAACCTTAATCCAAGGTGTGGTGAATACCTTTGTTATTTTTGCTGCACGCGTTGTTGCTGGTATTATTAACAATTTTGTTTCCAGTAATGATGAAGAAGGTGAAGGCCTAGGTATGTTCGCGTACATGGCCGTAGTATTTGTGCTTGATATGTTATTTGGTATTTTGGCATCAATGATAGTGGCTTACTTTTCACGTATTCGTGAGTTTAAAGCTGATGAAGGCGCGGCACGTTTAGCAGGCAAAAATAAAATGATTGCCGCATTAGAACGATTACGTCAAGGCCCTGAATCCGGTGCAATGCCAGCGCAAATGTCAGCCTTTGGTATTAATGGTAAACGTTCAATGGCTGAGTTAATGATGAGCCATCCGCCACTAGAGAAGCGCATCGCTGCACTAAAAAATAGCTAGTATTCATGCGTTTATCATCATTTACAGTGACATTATATTAAGGAGCCTTTTGGCTCCTTTTTTATTGGTTTTGATAGGTTATGATTGAATATGAAGTGTCATACCAATCTCTTTAAATATCTGATCAGTTCAGAGTCTCTCAGGTTTTTTAATTCAAGGCGCATTGATGTAGAAATGGTTATTCCCTTTTAAATCGATGCAACACAGAAGTGGAATACCTGAGAGACTCCATTCTGGCGGGTTTCAAAGTACTTTATGCTTCGTTAGATGCTTTCAAAATACGACGGCATGGATGCTGGAGGTAGAGTAATGCAGGAGCTTGTTACCGAGAATCACTATTCGCTTCAATCATCTGCCTTGCCTATAGCACTTTGAACTCCCGCTGAAAGATCACATATTTAATAGGATTGGTATTAATCGGGTAACTATAGTTAACTAATAGTATTAATCGCTCGAATCGATTGCATTTGGTTGTTAAATCACAGCGTATAGGGTAGGTTCTGATGTATAGTTCAACTCGGCACTTATATTCATAACATTACTCGTGACAGAACTAAGCTTCATACACTTGTAGTACGACTCGTTTCACATGCTCAATAAAACATTATTCAGGATATTAATATGCTTAAAAAAGCTATTTCTCAAGTGCAACTAAGAGAATGGCAGCTAGAAATAAATGATATTTCTGCCGAGTTTCGTCTTACCATTATGTTTTACCAGATCAATGCTGAAAACAGTATTGAAGCTATTTGTACAAGCCAGGGTATTGATGATAATACTCAGCGACAGCATCAAGAGAGCTTGTTACAACATCTTAAAGCGGCAGACGCTCATAGTGTCAAAAAGATAGACCAACACTTTACTGTTTATCATCAGCCAATTCGTTCATCAAAAGGTCATATCATCGGTGTGATCACTTTTAGCGACAAAGCTAACGCACCGTCTGAACAAGGATTATTTCAACCCTTGTCGGCAATGCAAACACGCATTGCGGATATGTTAAGTAATGCCATTCGTTATTATATAAACTCCTTAACCATTGATTCCAATGCCTCTGAGCCTGTGTCGCTCGATGTTGATTTACAGTCATTTATTGATGCCTTTGAAGAGCATATGTGGGTTAAAGATGCTAACGGCCACTATGTTGCTTGTAATAAAAGTGTTGAACGAGCTTGGCGTAAATCTACAGAACAAATTGTTGGCAAAACTGACTTTGACCTTTTTGATCCGCGCACCGCAAATGAATTTATTGCGAGTGATAAATTAGCCATCAGTAACGGTTCGACTGTAGTGGTGTCTGAATGTGAAGAAGTTGATGTCAATTTTAATAAAGTCTGGCTCGAAACCATCAAAGCGCCCATTTATAATACCCAAGGTCAATTGACCGGGGTTATAGGTATGACACGTAACATTGCCAAACACAAAGAAGCGCAGGATCAACTCATTTTAGCTGCCAATGTGTTTCAAAATGCAGTCGAAGGGGTAGTGATAACCGATAGTAATGGCAATATTACCGAGATTAACCAAGCATTTACCGACATTACTGGTTACAGCCGCGAAGAGGTTATAGGCCAAAATCCTAGAATGCTGAGTTCAGGACGCCATCCTAAAAGTTTTTTTGAACGATTGTGGAATACCTTATTAGTTCAGGGGAAGTGGCACGGTGAAATTTGGAATCGTCGTAAGCATGGTGCTATTTTTCCGCAAGCGATAACCATCAGTGCAGTATTCGATAAGCTCAATATTATTCAGTATTATGTTGCTGTTTTTGCTGATATTTCAGCGCAAAAACAAAATGAAGAAAAACTGAAAAATTTAGCTTATTTTGATCCGTTGACACAATTGCCTAATCGGATGCAATTTATGTCACTGTTAGAGCAAGAGGTGAACCACTCTCATCGGGCTAAAAAGCAGCTGGCTATTGTGTTCTTAGATATCGATTTCTTTAAGCACATTAACGACAGTTTAGGCCATGTTATTGGCGACGAAATTCTCGTTGAATTGGCTAAACGCTTATCTTACGCTTTATCTGATTTTGACGTATTAGCACGTTTAAGTGGTGATGAGTTTGTGGTCATGTTGCCGAGCATAATGGGAACTGATTCTGTAACGTCATCGGTTGACCGTATTCGCAGTGTATTTGAACGCCCATTTATATTGGATAATACCCAATCAGTGCGTCTTACCGCCAGCATGGGAGTGGCGATATACCCAAGTGATGGTGATGATCACGACAGCTTATTACGAAATGCCGACGCGGCTATGCATCGTGCCAAGTTAGATGGGCGAAATAATTATGCCTTTTATACCGAGTCGATGACCAAGCAAGCTGTAGCACAATTAAAGCTGCAAAATGCATTACATCAAGCATTGGTTAATGAAGATTTTTATCTCGTTTATCAGCCTAAGTTGAAACTGTCTGATTTATCACCAAGTGGCTTTGAAGCGTTAATTCGTTGGTCAGATCCTGTCTACGGCAATATCTCTCCTGCAGAGTTTATTCCATTAGCAGAGAAGATTGGTTTGATTTGGGATATTGGTTTATGGGTTTTAAAGGCCGCTTGTTTACAAGGGGTGGAATGGCTAACTCAAGGTAAAATGTTTGAACGTATTTCGGTCAATGTGGCTAGCTTACAGCTGCAAAGAAATGATTTTGTCGATAAAGTGCGCTCGATTTTATTGGAAACCGGATTACCAGCCAAACATTTGGAATTAGAAGTCACCGAGTCTTGCATGATGAATGATCCAGACGCGATTATTCGTGATTTGAAATTGCTTGGCGCCATGGGCATTGCTTTGAGTATTGACGATTTTGGTACAGGGTACTCATCTCTCAATTATCTCAAAAAGTTACCGATTGATAAGTTGAAAATCGATCAATCTTTTGTCCGTGATATTCCTCATGATGTGAATAATACAGCGATTGCGAAAGCGGTTATTGCATTGGGACATGCATTGAATTTGCAGATTATTGCTGAAGGTGTTGAAACCGTCGATCAAGCAGATTTTCTGCGGCTCAATGGTTGTGATTTGGTTCAAGGGTATTTGTACAGCAAACCGCGATTGCCAGACGAGCTTAATGAGTTTTTACCGATGTTCCGTAACAACAATAACATAGCCAATGAGATTAAAGTAAAGTAAGCAAAAAGGCAGCTTACACAATATGTAAGCTGCTTTAATATCACCATTGCCATTTTGAGTACTGTATTAAGCGTAAATGTCTACGTTCACAGATGTTGAATTACCGTTGGCCGTTTCGGTATCATCACCATTATAAATACTGCTCAATGCCTCAAAGAAAATACTGCCGATGTCCTCGTCAGATAAACCTTCCGTTAGTGGTTTTAATTCATCTAACATAGATTTCAAAGACTCTTGCTGCTCGTCGGTTAATGATGACAACATGTCTGTGGTTAATTGCTGTTGATCATCAGACAATGTCGATACCGCAGTATCTAACCCTGGTGGGACTCCGCCTTTTGGTGGCGGTGGTCCATCAGGACGTGGAGGTCTTTGTGTGCTCTCTGTCGATGTCATTTGCATCGCAGTATTACCACTAGTCACTTGCATATATACTCCTTTGGTATTCTCTGTAATCAATTTTTGATGAAACTACCTAGCAACATAGGATTGTTAATTACGTTGTTTTGGTGGTTGTTTCATATCATCAGGACCATTAGCAGGTACAGCAACAAGCTCGCCATCGATAATTTGGCAAGTTGCTTCAAGGGTGTCGCCACGCGGAGTGTCAAAACTAACCTGATCATTTTCAGCACTGTTAGCACAGGCTTCAACAGCTTCTTTAGGTGGTTTTCTATCATGTGGATTAGCATTAGCAGCGAAAGATGCTAATAACATAAAGCTAAGTACACCAATATAGATTGGCTTCAGGGTCATAGTGACACTCCTTGGTTAGGTAACTAAAGTCAATATAACCTAACAATGTGGAGTAATTGTGCAGAATTGGAGGAGATTTTTATCAGTTATTTATCGCGACTAGTTTGTGCTTATATAGCTGGTTATAATGTATTTTATGCAAATATCTCAAAAGCTTTTCTTGGCCTTCGTTGGCCTTACCAGTATTGTACTTATCGCCACGTTATCGTTAGCGAGGTGGAGTTTTGACCAAGGTTTTTTAGACTATATCAACGGATTAGAACAAGAGCGTTTACAGCATTTATCGGATGAGCTGTTGACACTTTATGCGGCTAGTCCTGAAGCGCAAACCGCTCCATCAGTAATGACAGATCAACAATCTACACGAGTGTGGCAATCGATTAATCAAGCAACATTAACACAAGCCATTTCGCTTCACGCTCCATTTCCAAAAAGAAATAGACCCGGCGACGGGGCAAGACCGCCAAGACCTGCAGGTGATAATCGGCCTCCAATGGGACCTGATCGACGTTTAGGTCCTCCAAGGCAACGGCCACCATTTTCACCACCTTCTGGTCCACCGACGGGGTTATATTCTGCTGAACAACAGTTTATTAGCGGCGTTGATATTGGCAATGTGGATAATCGGATTAGCTTAACCTTGTTATTCAATGACCATATTGTGGGCTATTTATACAGTAGTCCTATTCGTGAAGTTGAATCTTCTTCAGCTACCGCATTTTCTCAGCAACAACGTTGGACCAGTGTCGGGATCGGTTTATTGTGTTTACTGCTTGCAAGTGCAATTGCTTGGTGGTTATCACGTTTTCTACTGATCCCAGTCAAACAAGTTATGCTGGGTGTATCGTATTTATCTCAAGGTAATTATGATGAACGTTTATCACCTCAGCGTGCAGATGAGTTGGGACAATTAATGGCCAATATTGATCATCTCGCCATGACGCTATCGAAAAACCGCAGTGCTAAAAATCGTTGGTTAGCTGATATTTCTCATGAACTGCGCACGCCATTGAGTATTTTATGTGGTGAGATTGATGCGATTAAAGCAGGGATCAGAACGTTCGATAGCACTCAGCTTAACTCGCTTGAACAAGAAGTGCTGCGTATGAAGCACTTAGTCGATGATTTGTATGAACTGTCTTTATCTGATGTTGGTGGTTTACGTTATCATTTCCAACGAGTGAACGTCAGTGAGTCATTACAGAGCACGCTTAATAGTATGGCTACCAGCCTAGAAGAGAAAGGCCTAACACTACAAAGTCAGTTCCAGCCTGAGGTGTATTTATCTGCCGATGTACTTCGTCTTGAACAGCTATTTATTAATTTGCTAATGAATTCTATGGCTTACACAGACAGTCCTGGGGTAATCGATGTAAGATTATCACAACAAGCTAAAACAGTAATATTAACCATCAATGATACTAAGCCCAGTGCCAGCATTGAAGAGTGTGAACACTTGTTTGAGCCATTATACCGTCAAGACAGTGCCCGCACACGTCGTGGTAGTGGTGCTGGTCTTGGTTTAACCATCTGTAAGAATATTGTCGAAGCGCATGATGGCACCATTAAGGCCATCCCATCACCATTGGGTGGGCTTTGTATTGAAGTACAATTACCTATGCACAGGGAATGACTATGAGTGGACATGTTCATCAACAACCATTGACCATATTAGTGGTGGAAGACGAGCCTAAAATAGCGCAGATCTTAGTCGACTTTTTAACCCTAGAAGGTTTTAACACCTTGGTACAACACGACGGTCGTGATGTGATTGAAACGATTAAGGCTCAACAAATTGATTTTATGATTCTAGATTTGATGTTGCCCTATAAAGACGGATTGACGATTTGTCGTGAGTTGAGGCAATTTTCAATGTTGCCAGTATTAATGTTAACGGCGCGGGTAGATGAAATTGACCGTTTAATGGGCTTAGATATCGGCGCAGACGATTATGTGTGTAAGCCATTTTCGGCTAGGGAAGTTGTTGCTCGGGTAAAAACGATTTTAAGGCGAGTCGAAAATACTCACGGCAGTCAAAGCGAGCAGGTTATTCGTTATAAGCATCTACAAATCAATATCGAACGCTTTAAATGTCAGGTTGACCAACAAGACGTAGAATTAACCCCAGTTGAATTTAGACTACTGCATACGCTGCTAAAACGGCCAGGCGTAGTGCACTCTCGAGATAGCCTCATGCAGGTGTGTTATGTCGACGATCGTATTGTTAGTTCGCGTACCATTGACAGTCATGTGAAGAATCTACGTCATAAGTTAACCCAAGCCAGCCAACAAAAGGAGTTGCTGCACTCCATTTACGGTGTGGGTTATAAGGTAGAGTAATGCTGCATTTTATTGGTAAGTCTATTTTTACGTTTTAAAGCCGTTTAATAAGCATCCTAATAAAATGGGTAAGCTTAGTAGCTGGCGATTAATGTGTATTACTGATCTGCTTTAGTTTCGGCAAAACTCCACTAAATCTGCACTGTTTTTGCGCTTTTGATTGTTAACATCACTATACCTAATGCTCCTAGCTGTATGGATTAACAAGGAATAGTTTTATGCCGTCACTAATTTTATTATTACTGCTGTGCTGTCAGGTTTTTCTGACCATTACGTTGGTCGCAGTATTTATTGGTGGTTACCAGGAACCGTCATAATTTGGCTTAACGCTATTAATATCGTTAACCTTTCAAGTAAACGCGTTAATCCTTTTCTAAGCGTTTTATAAAATGCTCAGCATATCGTTGTTGCTGTTTCCTCAAGCAAGATAATTATCCAATTCAGGCGCATTGAAGCGGATTTATTGATTTATTCCATTTATCTACGATGTTTGCTCGCTCATAGCATGGCTTTTGTTTAGAATGTCGTTGATATCATTTAGGGTATCAACGTGGTCTTGTGCTGGTATTAAATATACTGGCGCGTTATTACTCATCGCTAGCAGAACGTGGTCATTAACCCGTGAATGTTAGACTAAGAGTTGATAGTCGGATAAATTCCTATCACGTAAGATAGACCTTCCACTGGCATGCGCCGTTAGGAATACATTTATACTGAGGTGGACTGTTTTTCTGCCTAGGAGCATTAATGCAACTGTTTGTAAAAGATTTAACTGTTATCGATTTCTCTTACCTTTGTCCTGTTCGTGGCATGGTTGGTGAAAGCTGGATTGTCGATGTGCTATTAGATGGCGGCCTAGATGAGCAAAATATGGTGCTCGACTTTGGTAAGGTTAAACGCATCATCAAAAACACCATTGATGATGTAGCCGATCATCGCTTGTTAATCCCTACTGCTTGTAGCGAAGTGCGCTGGCAGCAAAAGGGCGACCGAGTTTGGATGGATTTTAGCAGTGAAAAAGGCGACATACATTTAGCATGTCCTTCACAAGCATTTGCGCTTATTCCTACAGAAGTGATTGACTACCAAAGCGTTAATGACTTTTTGAAGAAAGCCTTACGTGAAGTGTTACCTGAAAATGTCCAAGGCATCAGCCTCACATTGCGCAACGAAGTGCTCGATACCCCATTTTACCATTACAGCCATGGATTACGTAAACATGACGGTAACTGTCAGCGTATTGCGCATGGTCATCGTAGCCCGGTAACCGTATTTGAAAATGGTATTGCAGAGCCGAAATGGGACCAATACTGGGCAGAACGTTGGCATGATATTTACCTCGGCACTGAAGAAGACTTAGTGTCAGTGAAAACACTAGAGTTGTCGAAGCAGACTAAAATCAGCGACGAAACTCATTTTGGTTTTCACTATGTTGCGCCTCAGGGTGATTTTCAATTAGCGATGCCTAAGCATTGTTGTGACTTAATTCCTCACGACACCACGGTTGAGATGCTAGCTGAATACATGGCAAAGACATTGGCAAGTCAATCGCCTGAAAGTCATTTTAAAGTTATCGCTTACGAAGGTATTGGCAAAGGGGCCATTGCGGTAAGAGGTTAATCAAGTATTATTAATGGGCTGCCTAAAGGTGGCCCTTTTTTTATGTTTTTTGTCGCTATTAACAAGGAATGCGTTTCGATTATGTTATTAAAAAATACCGTTTTAAAATCGATATCAACAGTTGCAATGCTGGTGGTCAGCTTTTGTGGATTAAGTGCTAGTGCGATTGCCGCTGTGACATTTCAAGGCCAGTTTGAACAAGGTGCATTAGTGCGCGGCGCAGTGCCGGTCGGCAGTAAAGTATTACTTAATGGCCAATCGGTAAAGGTCACCCCAAATGGTCAGTTTGCCATTGGATTTGATAGAGACGCTAAGCCAGAACAAGTGTTTAAAGTCATTTATCCAGACGGATTAACAGAAATTAAGCCGTTAACAATAGCCGCAAGACAATACAAAATTGATCGGGTCACAGGCATCAGCCAAAAAATAATGAAACCGGATCCAGTCGCCCAAGCCAGAGCGGCTAAAGACGCCAAACAAACTCGCGCTGCCAGAGACTTATTTAGTCAACAACAGGCATTTATGCAAACATTTATTTGGCCGGTTACTGGCAGAATTTCAGGGGTTTATGGCAGCCAGCGGGTTTACAACGACGTACCTGGTAATCCGCATTTTGGTGTTGACGTTGCGCGTCCAACAGGCACGCTAGTGGTTGCGCCAGCAGATGGTGTTATTACATTAGCTGAGCCAGATATGTTTTATTCTGGTGGCACAGTGATTATCGACCACGGTTATGGTGTTAGCTCTACCTTCTTACACCTGAGTAAACTGTATTTAAAGGTTGGTGATAAAGTTGTGCAGGGTGATAAGGTCGCTGCCATTGGTGCCACTGGTCGAGTGACTGGCCCGCATTTAGATTGGCGCCTAAACTGGTTCCAAATGCGTTTAGATCCCGTCTCGATTGTACCGCCAATGGCGACAGTACTGGCTGCAGAGAAAGCGGCAAAATAGTGCTAAGCAATATGTTAGGGTTTCGGTATGACAATTGAACCGGAACCCTTTATTCAATCGTAATGCTATTCGCTTGATAACTTGCACTTCATACGTCCTGAACGCACCACAACGTCAACGCTATTTGCCTCACTAAACTGATTATGTTTAAACGTTTTCTCATTTTAAGCGACAAACTTATATCGAACGACTAAATGTTTATCGTCAACATCACAAAGGACTCTGGTCATGATCAAGCAAGTGGGTAATACCGTTATTCAGTTAAAGCACAAAGCAACATGTCATTGTGGCGCCGTTGAACTCGAACTCACTTTACCCAATGGTATCGAAAATCCACGACGTTGTGATTGTTCAATTTGTCGTAGAAAAGGCGCGATTGTTGGGTCTGTAAAACTTGACGGGATTAGGGTGGTAAAAGGTCAAGATGTGTTAACGCTTTATCAATTTAACACCAATACGGCAAAACATTATTTCTGTTCTCATTGTGGTATTTATACTCATCATCAACGTCGATCAAACCCTACTGAATACGGTTTTAACATAGCTTGTTTAGTCGGTGTTAATCCATTTGATTTAGGTGATGTACAAACGAGTGATGGGGTAAACCATCCATCAGACCGAGACGTTGTATAGCAAATGGTAAGGCGTGTTAATAAAAGGGATTAAGTATTGTATTTCCATCTCTGAGTATCTAATAGAAAACCTCATCATGAATCGCTCTGAATTTGACAGTAAATCTAATGTTATTGTTGCGATGAAGCAATAAACAGAGCATTCAAATATGATTGCTCTGTTTATTAAAGATGGATTTAACTGTTTGTCATTTCTTTAATCATGTCTAATGCAACGGCTTCTGCAATACTGATACCGTCAATACCCGCCGATAAAATCCCGCCAGCATAACCGGCACCTTCACCCGCAGGATATAAACCTTTGGTGTTAATGCTTTGGAAATCGGCACCACGTTTAATTTGTACCGGTGAAGAGGTACGAGTTTCAACGCCGGTTAACATGGCATCTTTACTGTCAAAACCACGAATTTTCTTACCAAATGCAGGAATGGCTTCACGAATAGCATCGATAGCGAATTGCGGTAATGCATCGCTTAAATCGGTCATTTTTACGTTAGGTTTATAAGACGGCTCAACGTTTTCAAACGGTTTCCCAACGCCTGCAGCTAAAAAGTCGCCGACCATTTGCGCTGGAGCATCGTAATTGCTGCCGCCCATGATATAGGCGTGGCGTTCCAATTTGCGTTGTAGCGCAATACCTTGAAGTGGATCGTTGTCAAAATCACTTGGATCAATCCCAACCACAATGGCACTGTTGGCATTACGTTCACTACGAGAATATTGGCTCATGCCATTAGTCACTACCGCATGTTCTTCAGACGTTGCCGCCACAACCACACCACCTGGGCACATACAAAAGCTGTAAACACTGCGACCACTTTTGCAATGGTGGACTAACTTATAATCTGCTGCACCTAACATTGGGTGACCAGCGTTAATGCCAAAGCGATCTTTATCAATCATCTCTTGCTTGTGTTCAATACGAAAGCCAATCGAAAATGACTGCGCCTGCATATACACGCCTTTATCATGTAACATTTGGAAAGTATCACGGGCACTGTGACCAATCGCAGCAATGACATGTTTAGAATGCAGTACTTCGCCATTTCTCAGAGTGACACCTGTCACTTGACGGTCAGTAATATTGATTTCATCAACACGGGTTTCAAAGCGAATTTCACCGCCTAAACGGATTATTTCGCGGCGCATTTTTTCCACCATGGTGACCAACTTAAAGGTACCTATGTGTGGTTTACTAACATAAATGATTTCAGCTGGTGCACCCGCAGCGACAAATTCTTGTTTGACTTTTAGGCCTTTAAATCCAGGGTCTTTAACTTGGCTATATAACTTTCCATCCGAGAATGTACCAGCGCCACCTTCACCAAATTGTACGTTTGATTCAGTGTTTAACTCACTGGTACGCCAAAAGCGGAAGGTATCTTTAGCGCGTTCGTGGACAGATTTTCCACGCTCTAAAATAATCGGTTTAAAGCCCATTTGTGCCAACATAAGCCCAACAAATAAGCCGCATGGTCCCATGCCTATCACCAATGGACGTTCCGTTAAGCCTTCTGGTGCAGTAGCGACATATTTATAGTCGGTATCTGGCGACACGCGGATATTATGGTCGTCAGCAAGTGATGCCAATAACGCGGCTTCGTCTACGTTGGCTAATGTCACATCTAATGTATAAATTAACGAAATTAAATTCTTTTTACGGGCATCGTAGCCACGCTTAAACACATGTATATCAACCAGCTGATCCGCTGAGATAGAGAGCCTTTGCAAGACGAGTTGTTGCAGCGCATCTTCATTATGGTCGAGAGGCAATTTTACTTGGTTTAAACGGATCATGATTTACCTAAAAAGAGACTTAAAAAACAGCGCGTAGTTTACGTGATTTAACATTAAAATGAAATTATCTATTGATGGTACATGCTCTATGTCATGCTGCATTAATCACCATGATGATTAATGAGTAAAATAGTTCACTCAGTTTAGCTTATTCTAGCGGGTGAACTCGGTGTTATATAAGTGAGTAGGGGGATAGGAAGTGCATATGTTGCGATGGATTATATTTCTTTATAGCGTAGCTGTTTGTGTGAACGTGCAAGCTGCAACCAATGTGACTTTATTGAGTGATAACGGGATAGAGAGTTGGACTTCTAAAGTATTCTCTGGTGAATCAATTTACAGCGTTGAAGACTATAAAGGGCGCCTAGCATTAAAAGCACTCAGTCATCATTCTGCATCAGGACTGGTGCTAGAAAAGCAAATTGACCTCATTGCAACGCCTTATCTAAACTGGAGTTGGTTAGTTGAACAGACGTTGTCGCAGTTAGATGAGCAAAGTAAAACAGGTGATGACTTTGTGGCGCGAGTTTACGTAGTGATTGATGGTGGTTTTATGGTGTGGAACACCAAATCATTAAACTATGTTTGGTCGAGTAATCAAGCCAAAGGCTTGGTTTGGAACAACGCTTTTGCTGGCTCAAGTGTTAAAATGATGTCTGTGCGAGGGCAACAATCGCAGCAAAGTCTGTGGTATGAAGAAAAACGCAATGTGTACCAAGATTTGATTGAAACATTTGGGGATAAAGGCAGTCAAAAAGCTAACCGCAAAGCGTATCAATACATCGATATGATTGCGATTATGACCGATACCGACAACAGTGGTAAAGATGCAGAAACGTATTATGGAGACATAATATTTACTGAAAAATAGCAGCTGATCAACCGGAATTTGCTGGGTACTTAGCGGCTTAACTCAGCCGCATTGCTTTTTACTTTACCATTAAAGTAGAGGGCTAAATAAGTAAAAAAACTGCTCGACTAATCGTTTAACTAACGGTCTTTTACGCCACTGGCGCGCATCCATTTTTATCGAATTAGCCATATATTGATGTTGGACTTCACTAAGCGATTGAGTGAATTCTAAATTTTCAACAGAAAGAGTCACTTCAAAGTTAAGCCATAGGCTGCGCATATCAAGATTAACAGTGCCGATTAGACTATGGTGCAGATCAATGACCACTGACTTTGTATGCAGTAAACCACCGCGAAAACGATGTATATTGACACCTGCATTCAGTAACTCACCAAAGAAAGATCTGCTGGCCCATTCCACCATCATTGAGTCGTTTTTGTCGGGTATGAGTAAATTCACCTCCACGCCACGTAATGCCGCTGCAGTTAATGCAAACAGTAGGTTTTCACTGGGGACAAAATAAGGGCTAGTGATGGTGATGCTGTGTTTTGCTTGATAAATACTGAGCAATAAAACTTGCTGGATCATATCCTCAGGCATACCAGGTCCTGAAGGTATCACTTGAACCATGTCAGATGGCTCTTCTTTTTGCGGAAGGCATTTTGGCGGTTCGGGTAACATTCTTTGGTCTGTTTCTGTTTCCCAATCCCACGCGAGAATACAGTTAAGCACTGGCACACTGGAGCCAGTAATCCTCACCATAACATCTATCCACTCACCAACACCGGCGCTTTGATTAAAACATTTGGGGTCGACTAGATTCATTGAGCCGGTATAACCGATTTGGTTGTCTATCACGACTATTTTTCGATGAAGGCGAAGGTCAAGGCGGCGGAAAATCATACGCACAAGAGAAACAGACAGTGCGGAAACCAGCTGTATACCTGCTTTACGCATTAGTTTTGGCCATTTACTGTTAAAAAACTTTCGACTTCCTGCAGCGTCTAACAATATTCTCACTGCCACATCACGTTGAGCTGCCTGTATAAGAGCTTCGGCAACTTGGTCTGCAAGTCCGCCTGGATACCAAATATAGAACTCTAAATGAATTGAGGTTTGCGCTTGTTGTATGTCTTCAATCAGGGTTGTTAATATTGTTTCTGTAGACGATTTTAGTGTCAGTTGATTATTGGCTAACGTAGGAATACCAAGGCGTTTTTCACATAAATGGCTAATGGGAGTCGCGTAATCACTTAAGTTATGAGGGCGATATTGCTGAATGGCAAACAGCCGCCGAAACCATTCTCGATAGGGACCGTACATTTCTTTAGATCTCACGGCGCGGGTTTTGCCAAGATTCATCTCGCCAACGAGGAAGTATAGGAAAATGCCTAAGATGGGGACAACATAAATAAGCATCATCCAAGCTAAGGAAACACCAATAGATCGTCGTTTATAGACAATACGTGTGGTGATACCTGCAATGAGCAGCCAGTAAGCTAACACACTGATTAATGTTAATATTTTATAAAACTCAACCATAGTCAACCAGTGTATCAATCATGTAGAAAAACAGGCACTTATCATATCAGGTTTTCAATCTGTATTGTCTACCGTTATCCGTCTGTACGGCTGGGTATATTAAACAGATTGTTTTATGATAAAGACACAGATGTTAATTAATTAATCTAACTTGAACGAACCAAGCGTTAATCAGTCTAATGTTAGTAAAGCTAGAGTTACTAAAGCTAAGGCTAAAGCTAAAGTTAACCAATTTCTAGCAACAATTTTAGATAGCACACCCAAAACTAATAGAGGTATCCATCCATCGGTATTTTTCGCTCAAAGCCAACATCGGCCTTACAGCCAAAGCGTAAATTGCTTGGGCTTGCTCGATGGGGAAGTCTGGTTATCGTCATGTTGTTGATGACGACAGTTGTGGTTGTGCCAAAATTTGTGCATTTAGCGACAGAACCTCAAGTGATTAATAATGAACAAGAGTCGTTTGCTGCTCAATGTGTTGCTGCTACACCTATCGCTAAATTGGATACTGATGGCCAATTGGCAGTCGCGAGCTGGAATGTCTATAAGCAGCAAAATGCTGGCTGGCAAACGCTGCTCAGTCGGTTAGCTGAACAAAATCAATTATTGTTGCTGCAAGAGGTGAAGTTATCTGACGAATTTCAGTTATGGCGTCAACAAAATCACCAACAATTGGCAATGGTGCAAGCATTTAGCCAGGACCATATACCACTTGGAGTAATGAGTTTATCTCAGGTTGCGGCGAGTGAAAGTTGCGGTTATTTGACAGCCGAACCCCTAATACAGTTTCCCAAGTCGAGTTTGTTAAGTTACTTCCCCTTATCGAATGGTGAAACTCTGCTGGTGGCTAACCTGCACAGTATTAACTTTGAGTATGCTTTAGACAGTTATGCTGTGCAGTTACAGCAGCTACTGCCAGCGTTGAGTGCTCATAAAGGACCGATCATTTTCGGTGGTGATTTAAATACTTGGCGCCAAGCTAGGCTGACGATGTTAACCCTGATGACAAATCAATTAGGCTTAATAGCGGTCATCCCAGAAGATGACAAACGTACAACAGTGATGGGCTATCCTATTGATCACCTTTATTATCGGGGATTAACCTTAGAGTCATCCGAGGTAATTACAACCCAAAGCTCGGACCATTATCCTTTGTTAGCGCAATTTAGATTAGGCGAAAGTTAACGATGATTGTTTTGATGATGGCTATTCATTGATTCAAATTGTATTAAAAGTCATAAAGACTGCATGGGTTTGCTCAAGATAAATTGATTGATGTGGTTGGAAAGCACAACAGTATGAAAATTGATTCACAGTCGTTTTTCAATTCGAATAAAATAAACTTTAACAATTTGATGTGTGTTTTACGCAAACTAAAACGATAAGAGCATAATACATTATGATCTTATCGTTAATTAAGCCGCTGATTAAACTTCTATATCAGTAGCTTGGCATGTATCTAATTACAAGCGTTTTATCTACAACAGCTTTATCTGCCACATCTTTAATAAGTTACTTCTTATTAAACATCGCTTGGCCGGTTTTATCTTTTTCAGACCAGAAATTAATATTAAACTGGGCATCAGGGCTTAATTCAATACGGTGCCAGTACTCTGGTGGGCTGGTGGCAAATTGTCCGGCATTAATCACGACTTTCACTTCAGGCTCAGTTGCTTCGCTGTTAGCAAAACCAAAATATGTCACTACACCTTCCATTACACATAACTGGCCGAATACACCTTCGGCGGTATTATGATGAGTCAGTAGTGCATCAGGCACAGTTTTAGTGGTGAAAAATGGCGTAGAACGCTGAATAGTCCAATTTGCTGGGATACGTTGATGAGACATAATGTTCTCCTAAATAACCTGAACTCGGGATAATAAACGCCTTTCAAACAGTCCTTTGCCCTGCTAACTGCGTTGAATCGACTTACAATAGGCTAGCTATTGACGCGTCAATTCGCCTTGTTAGCATAACAAATGACAAGCTTGAAAGTGAGGAGGGGTAACATGCTGATTTTAAATAGCATAAGTTCATCCCTTATCCCAAATTCAAGTTAAGTTGATTGATGAGTAGGCTTTATGAGTAAAGCCTACTCGATAAAATACTAAAGACTTGCTGGTAAGGCTCTGAGTAGCGGGAAGGTATTGTTCATGTGTCCTTCTGTTACTACAAAACCGATAATCTGTTTTTGCTCGTTGTAGGCTTTTACTGAACAACCCAGAGCATCAATATCCACCTGCCAAGAGGCTACATCGGTTACAGTGTTACCGCCTAATTGGATCGGCATGTGCGGCGTTTTAACTTTGACTAACATCGCCGGTAACTTCAAATCTGTTGGTTGGCCGAGTAAGGTTTTTGCTAATGCATTGGCGCTTAACAAAATTGGCTGTAAGTAGGACATCACCTTGCCGTTTATTTCGGCGCAATCGCCTAAGGCATAAATGTTATTCACTGAGGTTTGCAGCTGATTATTAACCACTAAACCGTTATTCACTTTACAGCCAGATTGACGTGCTAAGCCAACATTAGCCTTTAAGCCTGCGGCTGAAATAACACAATCCACGGTATATGTTTGGCCAGAGCTGAGTGTGGCACATATACCTAATTCAGTTTTATTTAGTGAACTAATCGTGCGCCCAAACTCAAACACCACGCCCATATTAACCATTTTCTTTTGTAAAGCACTGGCGACTAACTCTGGCAACATGCTCGCCATCACGCCGTGGCTTGGATCAACCACCACGACTATTTTGCCACTATGGTTAAGATCCATCGCTATTTCAGTGCCGATAATGCCTGCACCAATCACTAGAACCGTCTGTGCATTTTGTAGTTGCAACTGCGCGCTATCAAACTCACGTAAACTGTTTAAGGTAATAACACTGTCAGTGGCATTGCCAAGCATAGGGGGTACAAAGGTTTTTGCTCCCGTCGCTAACACCAGTTTTGCATATGGATAAGCAACGCCATTAACAAACACTTGTTGTTGAACGCTATCAATACAATCAACCTTGGTAAAAGCATGCAGAGTAATATTATTCTCGCTGGCAAACTCTTGTGCACTCAGACGGATTAAATCAGCACTGTTTTGCTTGTTACTAAATACATGGCTCAAGTCCGGTTTATTATAATCGTGGCCTTCATCAAGGGTAAAAACGGTTATCGGTAAGTGCTTATCTGTGCGTCTAATGGTCTTGATAAGTTGGTATGAGCCAAAGCCGCTACCAATGATAATGATAGGTGCACTCATGATGCTTTCCTCTCAGCAATAGGGACAAATACATCTTTGCCAAGGCCACAATCTGGGCAAAGGAAAAAGTCTGGTACTTCGCTCCACGGTGTTCCTGGTTCTACTTCCTGATTAGGCTCACCCAATACTGGCTCATATACCCAATTACACACAGTGCAGAGCATATTTTGTGAATCACTCATTGCTGCCGCTGTTGTACATGTCGGTTTGATTGCTTGCGTTATTTGAACTGCTGGCGTTGGCTTCGTGGTTACACTCGCTTGAGCGCTTTTAGCTAGCGATGCAGGTGAAATGGATTTTACATTACTTAAATCATGCCATGCCCAGCTTTTAGCTATCTGGCGACCATGCTCACGACATTCGCGCATCGCTTTACCATCAGGTCGCCATTTTGCTTTTAAGCCGACAATAGTTTCGAATCCGGCATCCGTAAGACGGGTGTGGATACGGTCAACCGCGCCGCCGTTCCAACCATAACTTCCAAATGCACCGGCTTTTTTATCTTTAAAGCGCAAGCCTGTGATCTCTTCTAACATGCCCGCGACTTTTGGCATCATGACATTGTTCATGGTTGATGAACCCACCAAAATACCCTTCGAGCGGAACACGTTAGCTAAGATGTCATTTTTATCATGGCGAGCCACATTAAACACTTTAACGGATACTACAGGGTCAACGTCGTGGATCCCTTGAGCAATGGCATCGGCCATCATGCGGGTGTTATTAGACATTGAATCATAAAAAATGGTGATTCTGTCTTCTTGATAATTATCTGCCCATTGCAGATATTGATGAATAATCTGGGTAGGGTTGTCGCGCCACACCACGCCATGGGCAGTAGCAATCATGTCTACAGGCAGGTTAAAACTCAGCACTTCGTTAATTTTAGCGGTAACCAGTGAGCTAAACGGGGTAAGAATATTGGAGTAATAACGTAAACACTGATCCATTAATTCAATTTGGTCTACTTCATCATTAAACAAATGCTCATCACAATAATGCTGACCGAACGCATCATTACTAAATAGCACAGCATCTCCCGTTAAATAGGTCATCATACTGTCTGGCCAATGCAACATTGGGGTTTCAATAAACACCAACTGCTTGCCATTACCAATATCAAGAGTATCGCCGGTTTTAACGATATTAAAATTCCACTCGGTATGGTGGTGTAAGCCAGTAATGGAGTCGATAGCATTTTCGGTACAATAAATTGGCGTATTAGGGATTTTAGCCATCAAAGCTGCTAACGCACCTGAGTGATCTTCTTCTGCGTGGTTAATGACGATGTAATCAATCTTATCGAGATCAATTTCCATCTCAAGATTTTGAATAAACTGCAGGCTGAAACGATGGTCAACAGTATCGATTAAGACATTTTTTTGTTCACGGATAAGGTAACTATTATAACTCGTCCCTTTAGTGGTTTTATATTCAGTGCCATGAAAGTCCAATATTTCCCAGTCACGTTGTCCAACCCAATCGATGTTATTTTTAATGTGAATTGTCATATGTACACCTGTAATAAATGAGAAGTTAAAGTTCAAAGATAAAGTTTCAAAAGTTAACTTCGTTATTGCAGGTGGCGTGCCAACTAGTTAAGTGACTGATAAGTATGAGTAGTATTATGGCTGGTAAAATATTCAGTGTCATTATAACAATTGACAGCTGTGTCTTTATGACTACCAAGTGTCATTATGACTTTGCTGGTGTGACTCTATCGGAGTGATTGTCAGACAAAATGTGTTATCTGGATGATTGTTGTATTTAATAAATCGTTAGCAGATTGATATGACAGAGCCATAGCCGTAACGGTTATTAATAAGCCGATATTAATGACTTAGATAGTCAGAATGAATTACTTGGTTAATAGCTTTGCTAGGGTCAATATACCTGACTCTAATGGACTATCTTTACGATAGACAATTGATAGTTGAACATGTTTTGGACCATAGCTCACTGGTGTCATAACCAGTGACTTTTCATACCGACTGCCAGCAACCATATTTTTACCAATAATGGTGTAACCTAAACCCGCCGCGATACAACCTAAAACACCATCAGCACTGCTCATTACCATGAGTTCATCATTACCTCGGCCAGCCTTTTGTTGCCAAATAAGGGCATGTTTTCTATAGCCACAGCCTTCATCGCGTACAAACAAAACCGGATCATGTTCACTGTCTCGTGGAGTCACCATAATCAGTTCTTCTTTCACAATCGGGATAATAATAAGGTTTTCATGTTTAGGCGCATTACCTATCGCAGCGCAGTCAACCTTATTGTTCAACACCGAAAATACCAGTCTTTCGCTGGTGTCAGTATGAATTTTCGTTCTAATTTCAGCGTGATTCAACTTGAGTTTTTTGAGTGCCATAGGCATATGAACCGCTGCAAATGTTTCTGGCATACCAACTCGTAATTCGTAAGTTCCTTTATTGCGCAAAATGGCAGAGGTTGCTTGGTATTCTAATTGTAAAATCTGATCTGCATACTCGCAAAGCTGTTGTCCACTAGGCGTTAACTGTAATTTTCGGCCAATGATAGTAAATAGCTTAGTATCCAGTTCTTTCTCGAGTTTTTTAATCCGGCTGGTGATGTTGGACTGAACCGTATGCAACTTATCAGCAGCACCTTTAATGCCGTCTTCATCAACAACGGCTTTAAACGTTTTTAGCATTAATATTTCCATATGGTTCTCTTAATAAGAAGTTTTTGTTCTAAATAATTCAATTTTTAAGATTAGCAGATTGACGTATTGTTTGTTAATGGTTTCACTTAAAAAGTGATTTTGATGTTACTAGAGCTAACAAAAGTCCGCGTCTATTTTGCTGGTATCTGTAGTTTAATTGTCACGGTTGGGGTGGCTAGATTTTCCTATAGCTTGTTATTACCGATAATGCAGGACGGTGCAGGCCTAACTGAATCTGGTGGAGGTTGGTTAGCTAGTACTAATTTTATGGGTTACATGTGTGGGGTGTTACTTGCCGCTAGCATGCACAACCTTAACTACAAATATAACTTACACCGGTTGTACCTTATATTGAGTGTCGTCACTTCAGCTGCAATGGTAATGACCACTGATATGGTGACTTGGGCGGTATTACGCTTTATTGCCGGAATCTGCGCTTCAGGAGGCTTTATTATTGCCTCTGGCTTGATATTAAAATGGCTAGTTAACCATAATCACCGTGCAGAATTGGGCATTCACTTCTCTGGTGCGGGCTTGAGCATCATTGTTACCTCGATACTAATAGAAGCCATGCTGACCATGTCAGCCGACTGGCAGCAACAGTGGCTAGCGTTAGCCGTGATGGCAGCAATATTCTCGATCCCTGCATGGTTATGGATGCCACATCCTTTTGTTGGTGGTAAAGCGGGAGCAGGGGTCAAAGATAATCCACCAAGTAAAGCCTTTAAATCGTTAATGATGTTGGCTTATTTCTGTGCCGGTTATGGTTATGCCGTCAGTTCGACTTTTATTGTTGATATTGTCGAACGTGTTGAAGGTTTACAAGGACAAGGAGGTGTTGCTTTTCTATTGGTAGGCGTCGCGGCAACACCAGCACCTTTAATATGGGATCAAATCGCCCGTCGAGTGGGTTACTTAAAAACGCTATTAGCCGCCTATATCTTACAGGCCGTAGGCATTATTCTTCCTGCAATCAATGACAGCTTACCTGTTGTTATATTAAGTGCTCTGTTGTTTGGTGGCACTTTTATCGCATGCGTCAGCCTAGTCTTGACCATGGCGGGCAAGTTTTACCCGAGTAACCCGGCTAAGTTTATGGGCACAATGACCTTAGCTTATGGTGCAGCACAAATTATTGCCCCCGTGTCTACCGGATATCTTGTTGAAGCACTGGGGAACTATGATATTGGCTTATACCTATCTGCCACTGTGGTAATGATGGGCACGCTGTTTTTGTTTGGATTATTAAATATTGATAAAGACGCGATAAAAAATACAACCATTAACATAGAAACTAAGCGCATTATTGGCTAAATTAATCGGCACTAAAATTGAGCGATATATGCGCTAATCATTTTTAAGGTTTTTATCTATTAGTGTTTCTCGAGTAAACCCATTGGATAGTAAGTGACACTCCAAAACCCGTTTTTGTCGACTTGATTAAATAGATGTTGGTCGTTTTATGGACCAGCCCTGGTGCACATGATGTTATTGGATGTTGCTTGGATGAAATTAGATCTATTGATTATGGCGTTGCTCATACAAAAAAGTGGTTTATGTCTTATTTTCTTTTATAGATGAAACGACTCGTTATGTTATTAAAAATAAAAGTAATTTATACTGAGTTAGTTTATTGCAATGAACAAAATTTAACCTGCAAAGATCAACAGACCCTAATTGAGAAAATTTTTACAATGGAAGTGTAATAATGATTGAAATCCAAATAGATAATGTTGTTGAATCAATGGAAACGGAAAAAAATAACCAACTACGTGCTGATTTAGATAAACTGAGACCCAAACCATATACTTGGTTAATTCAATGGCTGATGTGTTTGGCGACTATTGGCACTATTTTATATATTGTAAAAGTAGACTTACTCGTAGAACAAAACTTTGTGTGGTTGCTACTGTTATTTGTCGTTATTGGTTTTAGTCATAGGGATGATTATTTAGCTCATAAGCGCATCGATTTGGTCATTAAGCTACTTGATAACAATGCATTGCATAAGCGGTAACAGTTCTACAGGAAGCCTTTGTACATGGATATTATGATTGATGATTTACAGGGCTCTGGCGTGATTGAGTTACTGCAAGCACATTTGGCTGACATGTATGCAACGTCGCCACCAGAGAGTGTTCATGCATTAGATATTGAAGCCTTAAAACACCCATCAATTACTTTTTGGTGTGCCAAACAAGGTGACATAGTACTAGGATGCGTAGCGATAAAACAGTTAACGCCAACCCATGGCGAAATTAAGTCTATGCGAACGGCTGCAATGGCGAGAAACCAAGGTGTAGCGTCGACATTGTTACTGCATATATTGGACGTCGCTAAGTCTCGTGGTTATCAGCGGTTGAGCTTAGAGACGGGGTCTATGGACTTTTTTGCTTCAGCAAGGCGTTTATATGAACGACATCAATTTGATTACTGCGACCCATTTGCGGATTATGAGCTAGATCCTAATAGTTTGTTTATGACGCGATTCATTGAGTAAATTGATTTGTGATAAAGGTAAAGCCTAGCAAAGCGCTAATTTATGAAATGTGTAAGCGACTATTACTCTTCTTCGTTATATTTGGCATTGCCATCGTAATATTAATGACTCCAGAAGGTGAGTGCGTAGCATTTTTTAGCCATAGCTTGTGCACAGGAAAAGATAAGTGGGTTATCGTAAAGTGGATTTTTTTGTTTGATTCATTGTTACTGACATACACTGTTTTGCCTGTGCTGCATTACTTAGCGCTAAGATTTTTTAATTAAGCGTAAAAACAGAAATCCAAATTAGTTTGAAAAGCTTAATGATGTACAATTTTTATTTTATTATCTAAAAAACCAAACTCAGTTATGGCATTACATATCTAGGTTTGGTTTTTATATATCAGTGCTGATGTTTCAAGATAAAGCGTGACGAGTAAAAGCTCGTGCTTAGCAGGCTTGTTCACTCTCAACAATTTTTTGAATATCGTGTGGGTGTACTTTAACGCAAATGCCATTGGCCTTAAACGCGATAGTTGGGTTAGCAAGGCGCTCTTTATCGCCTTTTGGCGAACTTTGTTTAACCTTAATATCATTGTTTTCGTCACTACCTGCAATAGCATTACTTGCAATAGTATTACCCGCAATAACATCAGCGAGTCGTGGCACTTTTTCAATAAGCTCTGCGACTAGTTCATCACAGGTTTGTGCCTGCGATGGAAACACTAATTCGATATGTTCCCAACCTTCAACCGGATAGGCTTTGTCAGATGGGAAGGGCAGCTCTACACACTGAATTTTCATCGCACCGATAACTAATGGTTCGGCTAATTTAATGATTAAAATCGGCCGACCATTGATGATGTTATTAGAGATGATTTTACCGTGCTGACAAAATTCATCGACGAGTAACTGCGCCGTTTGATTATCGTTCACCCGCAAAGCAGCATGATCACAATCCAATGCTAAGTTATCTAAACCTAACCGATGAATAAACGCGCTAATGCGCTGGCTAAAGTCTGCCCAAGTATGTTGTAGATGTTGGTAATTCATTTAATAACCCAAGAAACAAAGCAAAAATGGTATGGTTGAGATTGAATGAGCTTATGGCCATATTTCAATCGGTGTACCAGCATCAATCATTTGCCACAATTCATCCATTTCTTTATTGGTGACGGCAATACATCCATTGGTCCAGTTGTACTTTTGTGCTTCTTCTGGCGGTAAAGTTGAACGAGGGTTTTCACCGTGGATCATAATCATGCCACCGGCTCTAATGCCTAATGCATCAGCTCGTAATTTATCTTCTTCATTGGGATAAGAGATATGAATCGATTTATAAAATGCACTATCAGATTTTTTATAATCTAATACATAACGACCTTGCGGAGTACGTTGATCACCTTCTTTAAGCTTATGACCACTTGGCACATCGCCCATGGCAATAAGGTAACTTTTAACCACTCTTCCATCACGCATGACAGATAAGCGAGATTCAGATTTATTAACAACAACTAAATCTACTTTTGCTGTTGTTTGGCTTGAAGAAGCGACCGCCAATGACTGGCTGAAAATTAAGGCTATAAATAATATGTACAACGCGCGCATGAAATCTCCGTAAACCAATGACCTTTTTAATTTTTATTGTAAAATGACTCTATTTCGAATGTTAAAACTCGACAGTCAATGTTAGATTTTAACGACAACAAGGGTTAATTGATATTAGTTAACCGAGTTTATTTGCAATTTATTGCCCGAGACAGTGAATAATAAGATGAATATCGAAGAAAAAGCCGACAGTCCACTAAAACAGCAACTTAGAAGTGTGATTTTTGGTACCGAAACCCCAGCCGGAAAACGTTTCGATATCACCCTTATGGTGTGTATTGTATTGAGTGTGATATTGATTTTTATCGATACCATTGAGCATATTAACTCGCGGTATGGCGACTATATTAGTATCGCAGAATGGACCTTTACGGTATTCTTTACCGTTGAGTACATATTAAGGCTCTATTGCTCCCTGAATCGGTTACACTATGCACGCAGCTTTTTTGGTGTAGTGGATTTAGTGTCCATTTTACCCAGTTATTTAGGGTTGATTTTCCCTGGTGCCAATGTCGCGCTAGCGCTAAGAGTACTGCGTTTATTCCGTGTATTTAGAGTGTTAAAGCTGCTGCGCTATCTCAGTGATGGCAACTTATTGATTAAAGCAATGATGCAGTCGAGCCGTAAAGTGTTTATATTTTTCTTTTCGGTCAGCTTGATTATCATGGTGTTAAGTGTGGTTATGTATGTGGTCGAAGGGCCTAATAATGGCTTTACTTCCATTCCTAAGTCGATGTATTGGACCGTGGTGACTATTACCACCGTTGGTTACGGAGATATTACGCCGCAAACCCCATTGGGCCAGGGAATTGCAGCACTCACTATGTTGATTGGTTATTCGATTATTGCAATCCCAACCGGTATTTTAACTGCTGAAATTTCACATGAAATGGTCAGAACCCGTGATTTACGTAAATGCAGTAATTGTGGTAAAAAAGGCCACGATAACGATGCCGAATATTGTAATCATTGTGGTAGCGAGCTTGAAAAACTCTAGGGCAACGGCCCTTAAACCTGAGTGAGGTTTGCTTTTTACTATTGACAATCAAGGATACTAATGACCGCCGCTAAATTTGTTGAGGGTTCTATTTTACGCCATATTTTGGTGATGAGCTCTACTGCTGCAGTGGGTATTTCGGCGCTGTTTGTGGTCGACTTACTCGATATTTTCTTTTTAAGTCTGCTTGGTGAAATAGAGCTTGCCGCTGCAGCTGGTTATGCCAGCACAATTTCATTTTTTACCACATCAATAGGTATTGGTTTATCCATTGCTCTTGGGGCTTTGGTGTCAAAAGCCGTGGGTTCTAAGAACATAAAGTTAGCTAAGAGATTGTTTTTAAACAGTGCCATAGTGACCTTAATTACCAGTGTGCTGGTGGCCGCAGTTGTCATCGCGTTTATTCCAGAATTGTTAGCGTTAGTGGGGGCAACTGGGCGCACTGCGGAATTGGCTGAAAGCTACTTGTATATTCTGGTGCCATCTTTACCGTTTATTTGTTTAGCAATGGCGCTTGGCGGCGCACTGCGCGCTGTGGGTGATGCCAAACTATCGATGATGTCGACGCTAGCCGGTGGTGGTGTCAATGCCATACTCGATCCTATCTTCATTTTCTCCTTATCAATGGGCATTGAAGGGGCGGCGGCCGCATCAGTACTTGCTCGTATAGCCGTGTTCATTATTTCTGCCCGCGGTGTGGTGGTAAAACATAAATTATTAGGTCGCTTTTCGTTTGATGAGTTTAAGCAAGATTTAGGGGTTATTTTTTCAATTGCCGCGCCTGCAATGTTAACCAATGTGGCAACCCCAATTGGTAATGCGGTGGTAACCCGTGCCATAGCAGATTTTGGTGATAGTTATGTGGCTGGCTGGGCGGTATTAGGGCGTTTAATCCCAGTATCGTTCGGGATGATTTTTGCACTATCTGGCGCTGTTGGGCCGATTGTGGGTCAAAACTTTGGAGCCAATGAAATTGAGCGTGTCCGATTGAGTTTAACCAAAGCGATTCAATTTTGTGTCGCTTATGTGTTGATGATGTCTCTTGGGCTGTATCTGTTACGAAATGTCATTATTAGTAGTTTTGATATGAAAGGCGATGCGGCAGAACTTATTTTGTTTTTCTGTCAGTACATCGCGGTGTTCTTTATCTTTTCGGGCATTTTGTTTATTGCTAACGCCTCATTTAATAATTTAGGTAAAGCCAAATACTCGACCTTTTTTAATGTGGGTAAAGCAACCATAGGCACCATACCATTTGTGTATTTTGGCGCGCAGTGGGGCGGTGTATTTGGAGTATTAATTGGTCAGGTGATTGGGGCCATTATATTTGGCGTGATAGGTATTTTATGTGCATATCGATTAGTCGATAAAATTAGCCGCCAAGGCATGCTAACGGCGGGTGCCAACCAACAACTGCTAGAAGACGATGCCATCAACATTGATATGGTGGCTGCTCCTTCACCTATGCCTGGGCGCACTCAGATGGCCCAATTAGATGAAGAGCCGCTGTGTAAACAATTGGCTCAACAAGATAACGCCGATACAGACGATATTGAAAAAGTGGGTGCTAATAACACGAGTACCGATAAAACCGCTAGTGACAAAAGCACCGAAAAAACCAATTGATCTGCTGGATGCTCTTTAGATTTAATTCTGTGTAGATGTGATTGAGTGCAGTTCTTAGTGGATTTAGATTAGATTGGGATCTAGGCGTGATGCTCTGGTCGATATTTAATCTCTGGCTAATGCCCTAAGAGCAGACAATAAAAAGCCCCTATTTTTGGCCAAGGCCAAGAGTAGGGGCTTTTTGATGCTGACACCTTGTAAATGGAATGGGTGTTAGTCTTTGTCTGTTTCTGTGCTGGCTTCTGTGGCAACCGTTTGTTCAGCCGCTTCTGCTAATGCAATTTTCTCACGTTCAGCTTTAGAGATATAACGCTCTACAGGCTTGTTACTTGGGTTGGCTGGCACCACTTTATTTTGGCGAGCCTTGGCACGTTTGGCCAATTTTTTGATCATCTCTTGCTTTCTATTCATCTGATTTCTTACTTTGTAAACGACAAACTATTAATATCATTTTAGACGATAAACGGCTTATCGGAGCGTGATGACGCTGGTCTTGGAGCCTACGGCAACATCACGAGAAAATTTGGATGCTAATTTTAGCTTAATTGCTTAGCTGGATATAGTGTTTTATCCGTCAGCGACAATAATTAACCTATTAAGTCAGTTAAAGCCGCATTGGCTTGGCAATTAGGCGCCGAATTTTTTCATATCTTCAGCGGTAGCACCATCGTTACATTCGCCACGAATTTCACCGCGCTCAGTTTCAACATAACGACTTAATTCAATAAAACCGGCTTTACAATAACCATTCATTTCGATGGTTTTTCTAAGGCCAAGATCAATTTGTTGATGCCATAATTCTAGGCGATTCTCTGCGTTACGTTGTTCAATTTGATAACTCTGGACATCTTGTTTACTGCGAATTCTTCTTTCATGCGGGGCGTCACCAGGAATGCTGCGATCAAGGGCAGTAGCTAATTTGGCTTTATAAACAAATAATTTAATCCCATTGCCTTTAATTTGAGTACTGAATGCATCGCGAAACTGCCCCGCAAAGTCCATAGGATCAGGTTCGCTTGCGCTACAGGCGCTAAGCAGTATGAGACTGCAGATGATTAAGCTAATTTTTGACACTCATAACCTCATTCGTTTTGATGTTAAATGAAACGTGAATAAATGCTGCAAAATATTGTCATGACCTTTATTGATACAAGCATGGCCCGATTTGAAAATATCTATGCAGCAATATGTTAGCCACAGTGTTGAAAGAAACTGTGGCGACATGACATAACCAGTGCTTTATGCGAAACGTTCGTTGAGGTAGCTGGTAATGGCTTTTGATTCATATAACCATTGGGTGTTGCCGTCTTGCTCAATACGCAAACAAGGCACTTGTAGCTTGCCACCTTGGCTTACTAACACGCTTTTGTTGTCATCTTGTTTGGCGTCGACTAAGTTAATGGTTAAATTTTGGCGACGAATATCACGACGAACTTTGACACAAAAAGGGCAGGCGGCGTATTGATACAATGCCAATGATTGAGTTTGTTGATCGACAATAGCTTGTTGATCTTGCGGACGTTGGCGCTTTTTAGGAGCAAACATAAAATTTAACAACAAAATAATTCGACCTAAAATCCAGCGAACGATAAACATAGATAACCTCAATCTTAACAATATTAATGATACGTCATGATTGCAAACGCTTGTTATTACTCGTTTGCAATGTATGCGCAGTCTACCCGATGTCGATAGCGGTTAACAGCCACAGACAGGTTATTTTACTTGTAACTCCAGCAATGCTTCAGCGGCATCTTCTGCGGTGTTGATACGGCTTTCAAGCACAAATATTTTTCCTGGATCAATCTCTGTTTGAGCAATTAGATAGGCTTTAACCGCCTTAGCACGCTTTTGAGCTAAAAGGCCAAATTCATCTGCAGTAAACTGTTGGTGATTTTTAAGCATATTGTACAAGCCAATGTGCCAACGCGTAATGAGCTCTGCTTCAGTCAGTTTTGGTTTTTTCTGCTGTAACTTTTGTTTTATGTCTAATGGGTCCTGCGATAACTCTTGCTCAACCAATTGATACAATGCATCTGCTAACGGCCCCGTAGCAGGGTATTTACTGGCAGATATACTCTTTGGGAAATCTTTGAACTTTATCCCAGCAGCGTTAGCCAGTTGTTTATGCAGTTTGGTTTCAGCTAATGCTTGTTTATCGTTAATTAAGTCAACACTGCCTTTAATATTCAGATTAAGCAGCGGCCTGTCTATTAACGCTTTAGCCAGTTTGTCTAAAGTACTTTTTTGTTTAAGTGAGATGTTGCTACGTCCATACTCAAAACTGATTTTATCTATTTGTTCATCACTGTCCACAAGGCCAGCTAAGAATGAAAATGGTGAGGTAACCGCTTTGGTTATGATATTGCCTAATGCATTAATGATGATGCTACCAAAACTAAAGCTAGGAGAATCAATGTCTCCAGACACATCAACGCCTAAATCAATTACGCCATGTCGGTCTTGCAATAATGCTATCGCTAATGTCACCGGTAGGCTGGTTGCTAAACTACTGTTACTGCGTTTACCTAGCTCGAGTTGATCAATCACTACATGATTACTGCCAACTAATTCATTGTTTTTGAGCTGGTAGGTTAGGTCCAATGACAGTTGGCCTTTATCAATATAGTAACCAGCATAAGTGCCTGAATAAGGGTTAACCGAGGTGAGCTCTACTTTGTCAAAGTTCAAGTTAAGGTCAAGGTAAGGTTGTGCTAATAACGGGTTAACATCGCCTTTTAATGTCACCGGAGCGTATTTGTCTATTTTGCCGGCTAAATCCACTGATGCGGTGGTTTCTGGGTTTGATGATAAGTTGGTGATTTGACCATTAAGCATTTCAATGCCCGAAGCAAAATTGGGCGTTAACGAATTGTCAGCAAAGAAGGCAGAGCTGTCTGTAAAGCCAATCTTATTAATGTTGAGCTTCATTTGCGGTGCATCGACGGGTTGCTCATTACCTGCCGATAAGGTCGCTTGGTCAGCTTTACTTGGACTAACAGCAGCTTTATCTGTCTCAACACTAGCAGTGGTTTGTTTTATGTCTGCAGGAGTGTTGATTAACTCGCTAATATTGGTGCTGCGGTCGGGTGAGATAATAAGGCGACTAAACAGCTTATCAACGTTTATTTCATCAATATCAATGTTAGCTTGTTGGCGATCAAACGATAACTGGTTGATGTCCATAGTTTGCCATGTCAGCAAAGGTTGTTTTAACACGTTATCGTTAATGTGTAATTGGCTGATGTTTGCGCTGCCAGAGTAGGTTAGCGTGTCTTTAGCGTCTGCATGCAAAATGCCCTTAGTGGAAAACATGCCATCTTCAATAGTGATATTGATGTAAGGAGCAATATAAGGTTGTAAGCGTGACAACAACATATTACTAAAGTCGATTTCAGCATTCACCGTTTGCGCTAATGCATCTACTTGTCCTGTTGATGTTAATAAGCTTTGTTGATTGATTCCAGCCGAAAATTGATAATCAATCGGGCTGGATAGATCTGATTTTATTACCCCTGTAGTGAAGTCAATTGGGCCGATTTGCCAAAGAATAATCTTATCACTGGCAATGCCTTCACCCAGTTTAACTTGATACTGCGCGATACTGATTTTGTCTAGTGTGACTAACCAAGGAGAGTCAGCCTCGATGGAGTCTGCCGCTATTGCTGTATTTTGTTGAGTAATTTGTGAGCCTGACTCAGCCGTCGCTTCTTTTGTAGCATCCTGTGTCGCTGATGGTGGTGATTGCTGCGCTAATAGTGGCTCTGCATCTGTATCTGTTTTTTCAGTTGCATCGCTAGCTGCTTTTGTTTTGAGCTCAGTGGTGACTTTTTTCACTGCCTCGATGGCTTTATCAGTAATGGTATCAGCCACATCTGTGCTGTCAGCTTTTGGATCATCTGAGTTAGCTGTCTCTGAATTTGTCGTGTCTGTAATAGCAGATTCGGTAGTCGTTGAGGCTGTAGAAGGTAAATCTGAGGTATCTACGGTAGTTGTTAACTCAGTGTCTTTAGGCAGCAATAAAGCAACCAAATCAGCACCAGTAGGAGTGATATTGAGTTTGATATTACCTTTTTCGGTATGGAACTCACCAATGCTAACGCGCTTTTTGTGGCTATCTAGGTCGATGTTGTTTAACGCTAGTACATCAATGGCGATTTTTTCATCTTGCTGATGTAGCGCTTTAAAATGATTAATCACTATTTGTGCTTTGGTGACATTGATATGGCTTATTGGTGCTAAGTTTTTGTCTTGTAAAGTCACAGCATACTGTCCGTTTAGGCTCAGCGTGCCTTCAGCTAAGTTAATCGCAAACAGTTGATCAACAAAAGACCAGTAACGCGATAAATCAATCCCAGTCACCTTAACATCGCCTTTTATTGCCAGTGGCGCTAGTTGGAATTGTCCTTGCAGTGCGACCGAGCCTTTGAATTGATCTTCTATGCGTAAGTTATAACGATTTACTTGGTCTTGCTTGTCGTTTAATGCGCTACTCAAGCTATTGAATTGTGCCAATGACACATTGATATTGGGATAATTAATGTGGGTATCTGTGACGTTGTCGTCTAGGGTAAACACGCCTTGTTGGATTTGAATGTTAGCAATGTTTATCGCCGGTATAATAGTCGGTTCAGTACTGGTTGGCGCTGGCTGGGTATTTTGGCTTAGGCGGGTAATAATGTCACTGAAGTTAAATACAACGTGTTGATTTGCTGTTTCAGAACGCGCCACTCTAAAGGTGGGTTGTTGTAGACGGATATCTTCAATCACTACCGCCCAAGATGTGATCGATTGCCATAATTGAATGTTGCCATAGGCCGTGGCGAATGATGCAAAGGTTTTCG
Organism: Shewanella sp. SG44-2; assembly: GCF_014164215.1. NCBI lineage: Bacteria > Pseudomonadati > Pseudomonadota > Gammaproteobacteria > Alteromonadales > Shewanellaceae > Shewanella > Shewanella sp. SG44-2. The sequence continues at coordinate 41,820 of NZ_JACJEU010000017.1, read as the reverse complement.
GGCTATCAAGCTCATTGATCGCAAAACCCGATACCGTTAGTTCTAACGTAAATGGGTTGATACTAATGTCTTGTAGGGTAACGTTTCTGCCTAATTGCTCGGTTAATATCGTTGGTGCTTGTTGTTTGGCAATATATGGAATTAATCCGCCAAGAACAGCACAACCCAATAGATAAACAGTAAATCCATAAAGGGCTAACTTTAGAATACGAGAGCGCGGTGTAACCGCTGAGCGCAATTGCGCGAAAAACGAGGTCATATGAGGTAATCTTGATACAAAACAGTGGCAACAGCTGGCTATTTTACCAAAGAAACAATCGTAAGGGATGATTATTTTGTTTGTGAAATAGATTAATTTACATTTATGTTTATTGATGTTAGCTTTATGTTTAAGCTTATGTAATTAATAGATTTTCTATTTATCTTATTTACATCGGTTAATTTTGTTTTATGCGTTAAATACTTATAGTGACATATTGTTTTTAACCTGGTGGCTCGATGCCATCACTCAATAGGCATAATACTTGCGATATTCATACGCGGTATTTAATTCTATTTTCAAGGATGAGAAATGCAAATACGTCTAGCTTCGAGCGTCGATTTAGAACCATTGAGCCTGCTATTTGATCTATATCGGCAGCAATTACAACAACCCTCAGACTTTCCCGCGTGCCATCATTTTTTGAAGCACCGCTTGGCCGAAAATGATTCGATGATTTTTGTCTCCATCAGAGACGATGAAATGGTGGGTTTTATTCAATTGTACCCGTCGTTTTCTTCATTGCGCCTTGCTCCCGTGTGGTATTTGGAAGATGTGTTTGTAAAACCTCAATATCAGCAGCAGGATGTTGTTAGCCAAATGTACCAAAAGGCCCAATTGTTGGCACAAAGTACTGGGGTATTATTGATTAACCACCATGATTCTCAAGTACCTATCGAACCTGAATCCTTAAGTTGTACGGCGTAAATTGATCCGTATTATTTGTTTGCCATTATCCATGGTAATCAAGCCTGCGCTGAGATGAACGATGAATTATGTAGACCTCAGTTATTTCTGATAAAATAGCTGAGGTTTTTTATTATTTTTTCATCATAGATGTTAAGGAAAAGAGATTGAATAAGAGCGTATTAACCAACCTTATCGCGGCTATCTTCATGCTGGTTGGGTATGTGTTACAACAACAAATCGTCATGACAATAGGGTTATTTGCGTTGTCGGGTGCATTAACCAACTGGTTAGCAATCCATATGTTGTTTGAAAAAGTCCCCGGTTTATATGGTTCCGGTGTGGTTCCATCACGATTTGAAGAGTTTAAAGCGGGCATTAAACATTTAATGATGCAGCAATTTTTTACTCAAGAGAATATCGATCGCTTTTTGACAACCAGCAGCGCCAGCAGTATTGATTTAACCCCTGTGATTGAAAAGATTGATTTAGCGCCATCATTTGATGCATTAGTGTCGACTATCGAAAAGTCATCGTTTGGTGGCATGTTAGCGATGTTTGGTGGTACCGAGGCGTTGATCCCACTGAAAGAGCCGTTTATTGAAAAAATGAAATTGTCGTTAGTTGAACTGGCTCAAAGTGAAGAGTTCAATGCTATTTTAGTCAATGAGCTTGAAAAGCCGGATGTCATCGCAGACATGCAAGCTAAAGTGGCCAATATTGTGGAACAGCGTTTAAATGAACTTACGCCAGAATTAGTGAAACAAATCATTCAAGACATGATTAAAACCCATCTGGGTTGGTTAGTTGTGTGGGGTGGTGTGTTCGGCGGTATTATTGGTGCCGTAGCGGCATTGCTGCAGCAATAACGTTAATCTGCAATCTTATTATTTTTGTGGCACTGTCAGCCATATAATATTGTCAGCCAAATAACAAAGTAACAGAGGTGAGTATGAGTCAACATCATAGTATTAATTATTTAGAAATACCCGTGAAAGACCTCATCGCAACCAAAGCCTTTTTTACTCAGGTTTTCGGTTGGCAGTTTCAAGACTATGGTCCTCAATACAGTTGTTTTTTGCAGGTCGGAATTGATGGTGGTTTTTATCAAGCAGACTCTCAATTCACCTTAGCAAATGGCAGCCCGTTAATTGTGCTTTACAGCCAAGATTTGGCCGCCACAGAAGCTAAAATCATTCAGGCTGGTGGACTCATCACCAAAGCCGTATTCAGTTTTCCTGGCGGTAGGCGTTTCCATTTTAGCGACGTCAATGGTAACGAATATGCCGTCTGGTCAGAATAACGACAATCAAATTGCCTCACCTTGTGTGAGGCAATGTTGTTTAGACCAGCGTGATATCTGCTTAGGCTGTCATCGTTCGCTCGATGAGATTTTGGCTTGGCATACTATGGACCAACAACAAAAAAGTGCGTTGCTAGAAACATTACAACAACGCGCTATTGCACGTAAAAAACGCTAGTAGGGCGCTAATCTATAATTGTTGATCACTACATATCGTATTGAGCTACACCGCTGTTGGGTTAGTTCTGGGTTCGGTATCTGTTCTAAATAAGCTAAACCCGCGAGCTTGATAGTTTTGTAAAGCGCTTGGATGATCTAACGAGCAAGTATGCACCCAAACTCGGCGGGTGTTAGGTAGCGACCACGCTTGTTCAATGGCTTGAGTCAGTAAATAGCCACCAAAGCCTTTACCTATAAAGCGCTCTCCTAAACCAAAATACATAATCTCGACAGTTGCATCATCTTGCTGCTGTAATTCAAAGTAACCCGCTGGTGCACCGTCTTTATAGGCCACAAATAAATGCAAGTTATCCGCTTCGCTGTATTCCTGCCATTGACTATCGGACAACGCTAATTTGTCTGTCCACTCCCAGGCTGCACCCACAAATTGATATAAAAAACGATTGAATTGATATTGTTTTATTTTCACTTCAACCACGGTTAAGCCGTTGGCATCGTGCTTAGGTTTTAATTGACTGCGGTCGGTCATCTCAAGATTAAAAATGCTGATGTCTGTCATGGTATCTCAATATAAATAAAGTTTATTTCTTAAAACTAACTTTTAAAATCATTCATAGCAAATTTAAAATAAATGCTTAGAAAAAATATATTTTCACAAAACAAATGTTGTCTATTGTGGTTGATTTTTGGCTAATGTAGATTCTCTGCGAGAGTAACCTATGGCAATGAAATTCAATTATAGAGGTAGTATATGTTCGAATGGATAGCAGACCCGCAAGCATGGGTGGCACTTTTAACCCTGATAGCACTCGAGATTGTACTCGGTATTGATAATATTATTTTTATCTCGATTGTGGTTGGAAAGTTACCTGTTCATCAAAGAGATAAAGCAAGACTCATTGGGATAGGTTTAGCGATGGTAGCTAGATTAGGTCTACTATTAAGTTTATTTTGGATCATGGGGCTCGTAGAGCCTATTTTTACCTTGCTAGATAATGCTATTTCAGGTCGTGATTTGATTTTAATTTTTGGCGGTTTATTTTTATTAGCCAAATCAACTCATGAAATTCATACGAGCTTTGATATTCCGACCGAATCAACTCATGGTGTTGCACAAGTTGGCTTTTACTCAGTGTTAATTCAGATCGCGATTCTCGATATTGTATTTTCATTAGATTCAGTCATTACTGCTGTTGGCTTGGTTGATAATATATCGATAATGGTTATTGCTATCGTTTTATCTGTCATTGTGATGTTGTTCGCCGCCAAACCAATCAGTATATTTGTTGAAGAAAATCCGACGATTAAAATGCTCGCCTTGTCATTTTTATTGTTAATTGGATTCACTTTAGTTGCTGAGGGTCTCGATTTCCATGTACCAAAAGGGTACATCTATTTTGCAATGGCATTCTCGTTAACGGTGGAACTTATCAACATAAAAATCAAGAAGAGAAAAGAAACTGGCACTATTCATCTCAATAAAAAAATGTCAGAAAATGACTAATTATATATAAACTTTTTTAAGTCGTAATTTTTTAAAATAAAAAGCACACCATTAATTGGTGTGCTTTTCTGTTAATGCCATCAGTTCTTGAAATGCGTTTACATTTTAAGAACAGAGCACGTAAATCTAATATGCGCTAGCGTGAACATTTTTAACTGCGCGGCCCGATGGGTCGTTAAGTCCTTGTAAACTTGCATCCCACAATAGTGCTTCAGGGGTTGAACACGCAACGGTTTTTCCACCTGGCACTGTTTCAGCGGCACTGGCTAATGGGAAAAACTCTTCAAAGAAGCTGCGGTAGAAATAGGCTTCTTTCGACTCTGGCGTGTTGTATGGGAAACGGAATTTTGCGTTAGCAAATTGCACGTCATCTACGTTTTCTGCCGCATGAGCTTTTAAGCCATCAATCCACGAGTAACCTACGCCGTCACTGAACTGCTCTTTTTGGCGCCATACCACTTCTTTTGGTAATTTGTGCTCAAACGCTTGACGTAAAATGTGCTTCTCGATGCGACCATCTTTAGACATCTTCGCTTCAGGGTTGATGCGCATTGCTACGTCAATAAACTCTTTATCTAAGAAAGGCACTCGCGCTTCAAGTCCCCATGCGGCCATGGCTTTGTTGGCACGCAAGCAATCAAATAAATGCAGCTTATCAAGCTTACGCACTAATTCTTCATGGAACGCTTGGGCGTTAGGCGCTTTATGGAAATACAGGTAACCACCAAATAGTTCGTCAGCACCTTCGCCTGACAACACCATTTTAATGCCCATGGCTTTAATTTTACGTGCCATTAAATACATTGGCGTAGCGGCACGAATAGTGGTTACGTCGTAAGTTTCTAAGTGATAAATCACTTCTTTAATCGCATCTAAGCCTTCTTGGAAGGTATACACAATAGGGTGATGAATTGTACCAATGGCGTCGGCCACTTTTTGCGCCGCGACCAAATCAGGAGACTCAGCTAACCCTACTGCAAATGAATGCAATTGTGGCCACCATGCGCCTGTTTCGCCGTCGTTTTCAATACGGTGTTTTGCATATGTTTGAGTAATGGCAGAAATCACTGATGAATCTAGGCCACCAGACAATAATACTCCGTAAGGAACATCAGACATTAACTGGCGTTTTACAGCTGCTTCTAATGCTTCACGTAATTCTTCAATGCTAGCTGGGTTATCTTTAACGGCGTCAAAATCGCGCCAGTCACGGTGATAATACTGGGTTGGTTTATCGTCGGCAGAATATAAATACTGTCCTGGGTAAAACTCTTCAACCGTTTTACACACGGGCATGAGAGCTTTCATTTCAGAGGCAACGTAGAAGTTACCAGATGCATCGAGGCCTGTATAAAGTGGGATAATGCCCATGTGGTCGCGACCGATTAAGTAAGTGCCTTTGGCTTTGTCATACAGTACGAATGCGAAGATACCGTTCAGTTTGTCTAAAAAGTCACAACCGTATTCTTGGTATAGTGACAAGATCACTTCGCAGTCTGAGTTAGTTTGATACTGGTATTTGTCACCTAGCTGAGCTTTTAACTGCTTGTGGTTATAAATTTCACCGTTTACGGCTAATACTATGTTGCCATCAAGGCTGATAAGCGGTTGCGCTCCGTGGTCAACGTCAACAATCGATAAACGTTCATGCGCTAAAATGGCTTTGTCATCTGCATATATGCCAGACCAATCTGGGCCGCGGTGACGCAGTAGTTTTGACATTTCTAACGCCACTTGGCGAAGTTTGCTTGCATCAGTTTTGATGTCTAAAATTGAAAATATTGAACACATAATACGGCTCCAGCAGCGTTGGCTAATCTTTATCTGGTTCCTACTTTGCCAGCATTTTCGTTAACTGCCAAGCATGTTTTTTGAGATAACATCATAAATATGGCTATTTTAATGATTTTATCTCTTTTAAATATCTTTTTGTTTGAGTAATGTTTTGTTAAATCATTGCTTCGCTGAAGTATCTTCATTTTTATCGCGATTATGGCTGTTTTTTTTAAGATTTGATAATCCAATACCACTAAAAGCCATAATTGCACTAATGCTGTGCGCTTGATGTTTATTTGAACAAAAGTGGGGCTTAATGGTCATTTTACGACGTTAACATCGCCATAATAGCGCCAGTGTGACATGTTGATGCGCGGTAATGGGGCTTCTATTCACTCGGTGATAGCCGACCAATCAATGCCTAACTTGTTAAGTGTTTTAATTCTCGATAGGGTTATCTGGGTCACTTCTGTTGGTGACTTATATTGGATCACTTAGACGATCGTGATTAATAAAATTACTTTATAACGAAAACATATTTAAGGAAAAAGTATGGTAGGTGAAACAAATTTAACGGCACTACTCGCATCGATGTCACCGGTATTGTTAGATGACGAATACGTTTTTTGCTCAGTGCCGGGCGGCCAATATGGTGATTATCAAAGCTTATCGCCAATTGCGACCTTTCGCGAATCTGAAGGGTTGACGTTAGTATTAACCAAAACGGCAGCTATAGAGGGCGGCTTGTCTTTTGAATCAGTATTTAAAGGCATTACCTTAACGGTGCACTCTAGTCTTGATGCCGTTGGTTTAACGGCCGCCGTAGCCAATAAGCTCACCGAAAAAGGCATAAGCGCCAATGTTATTGCCGCTTATTATCATGACCATATTTTTGTGCAAACAGAAAAGGCGGCTTTAGCCATCGAAGCGCTAAATGAATTTAGTAAAGTGTAAGTCACGTTTATCTAGAGGCTTAGCTTAGAGGCTAATGACACAAAGCTTGATGAGACAAAGATTAATGACACAGATGCTAATAGCCAGTACTAGCCAAATACCAATAAAAAAAGCCCATCAAATACATGATGGGCCAATCCTTGCTTGGGGGGAAGGAATAGGGTGGTGCGGTACTAATCTGCAGGACGTAATTGATTAAATTCAGAACCGGCAAAGTATCCTGGCCAATCTTGATTATTACCTAACTCAGCAGCGGCTTGGTAGTACACGCCTAAATCTTGTAATGAACCGGATAAATCCCATTCAGGACGATAATGATCGCAAACGTTATGGTAACAGCCCTTCATTTTGACCAACATTGCCGTTTTGTATTGTGCGGTAGCTTCATCAAGTGGTTCGTTACCACCACCGGCAAATACTGCTGGCACGCCTAATTTAGCAAAGCTGAAGTGGTCTGAACGGAAAAAACCGCCCGATGCAGGGTTTAGCTCGCCTTGGCTGGTGCGATTTTGTTTAGCGACAGCGCGGTCTAAATAGTTTTCTAACTCAGACTGGCCTTTACCGACAATCGTGTAATCTTTGGTTTTGCCATAAATATTAGTGCTGTCGAGGTTAAATACTGCCACGGTTTTATCAATTGGATAAATTGGGTTAGCGGCATAATAACGTGAACCTAATAAGCCTTGTTCTTCACCAGTAGTAGCAATAAAGGTTAATGAACGGGCTAAGCCATGCCCTTGTTTAGCTTGCTGGGCAAACTGACGGGCAATTTCTAAAATACCGGCGGTACCAGTGGCATTATCTAACGCGCCATTATAAATTTGGTCGCCGTCTTTAGTGTCATCTGTACCGATATGATCCCAATGGGCAGTAAATAAAATCTGCTCATCAGCTTGTTTGCTGCCAGCTAATGTTGCAACCACATTATAACTGTCGGCATATTCGGCTTTATTGGCAAATTCAATTCTGGCTGTTTGGGCTAAATCGACATTGAGTGAATTGGTTGCGGCGCGATCCATTAATGACGTTAATGACAGGCCCGCTTTATCGAATAAGGCTGTAGCACTGTCTAAGGTTAACCAACCTTCAACTTGGACCCGCTGATCTTGTTCTGCTTTGCTTTGAACTAAATCTTGTTGAGCACCAGTCCAGCTGTTTTCAACTACCGACCAAGGGTAAGAGGCAGGTTCTGTATCATGAATGATAATTGCGCCTAACGCGCCTTGGCGACTGGCTTCTTCAAACTTATAGCTCCAACGACCATAGTAAGTCATCGCCTTACCATTGAACTTGGCACCTTCTGGATGTGCAAAGCCTGGATCGTTGACCAAAATGATGGCAATTTTGCCTTTCATGTTGAGGTCTTGGTAATCATTCCAGCCATATTCAGGCGCATTAATACCGTAACCAACAAACACTAATGGCGCATCTTTAATACTCACTTGATTGCTATCGTGACGACTGCCTAACACGATATCTTGGCGATACTGTAAATCCATCCCAGCTAAAGTAACTTGTTGTTGCTCGCTTGCGGTGTAGCTCACCATTGGAACCGGTTGCAAAAAACTTCCTTTATAAGCGCCTTTAAGCCCCATTTTGGTGAAGGCGGCAGACAAATATTCTAGGGTAAGCTTTTCGCCTTGGGTTGTCGGCGCGCGACCTTCAAATTTATCTGACGATAATGTTTCGATATCAGTTCTAAAGCGTTGTTCATCAAAGGTTACCGCAGTCACTTTAGCCGGAATAATATCGTCGGTTGCAGTGTGTTTAGCATCATCGCCGTTACATGCTGACAGTAAAGCAATGGCGCAAAAAGGAAACAATCGTTTCATGCTATATCCTGTTATTGTTATTCGTTTTTATTTCAGACAAGCATAATGAAGCAAGCCAGTGCTTGAAAACAAGTTCACTGGCTTGGAATTGTGTTACCTAATGTAAATTGTGTCTTGGATGCTCAGCTTATTAACTGGCGGACATTAACTGGTGCAAATTAAACGACGTCGATATCACCAGCACAGGCAAACACGTGATTTGGTCTGAAAGGTTCTTTGTCTATATCACTCATTTGGCTCACACCAGTCGTCACCAGAATCGTTTCCAGGCCCGCTTGGAAGCCAGCCAGAATATCGGTGCGCATGTTATCGCCGATAATAACGGTGTTTTCAGAATGACCCTGAATATGATTCAACGCCGAGCGAATAATCCACGAGCTAGGCTTACCCACATAAAATGGCATCTTACCTGTAATACGCTCAATGGCTGCACATAATGCGCCACATGCTGGGCTAAATGCCGGGCCGTGGGTGTCTGGGTTGGTTGCAATAAAGCGTGCGCCGCCAGCAACAAAACGAGATGCTTTATGGATCATGTCCCAGTTGTAAGAGCGGGTTTCACCCACAATGACAAAGTCTGGGTTAATATCAGTTATGGTAAAACCTGCGTTGTAAAGCTCGTGAGTCAGCGCACCTTCGCCAATCACATAGGCTTTATTCCCTGTTTGGTGTTTCAGAAAGTCTGCTGTAGCCATGGCTGAGGTATAAAAGCAGGTTTCTGGTACATTAATACCTGCAGCGCCGAGTCGATTTTGTAAGTCTTTACCAGTTTGAACGGGATAATTAGTGAGGATAACCAGCGGATTGCCTTGTTCAAGTACGCGGTGAATAAACTTGTCGCTTCCTGGGATTAGCTTGTTGTCATGCAGTAGCACACCATCAATATCGCAAATAATATTTTTCATTCAGTCATTTCTTCCTTCAAATACAACCTGCTTACATCTAATGCTAATTCAATTAAGAAAACAACGATTAAATATAAAAAATGCCTGTTGGGTGATTGATTTACTCTTTGTGAGTGAGGGGATATTGGTTGCTTATTACTGTTTGGGGAGTTGGGGATATTGATTATAGCGTTTGTTGTTGTCGATATGGTCTGCGGCCACTAATGTCGTGGCGCTTCACACACCAGAGCAAAGGGGTAAAGCGCATTATTTGTTATAAATCAGCCTTTGCAAACCTTTAGCTTTGCGGCGACATTTTCGAACAGCGAAAAGGTCGCAACGGAATTGCCCCAGCTTCTGGAAATCAAAAATGGGTGGAATGGTTAATCTACAGCTTAATGACATATGCATTTAAAACAAGAGATGCCTTAATCGCTGTTCTCTTTAATTAGCTCAATTATAGTGCTGTTAAATTGTTGGATATCAAACTTACTTTCATCAAAGAAAACATCGTCAATACCTTTAACGATAGCAAGAGCATTTTTCATTTGTGATAATCCTTCTGCACTCAACTGCAATGTTTTAGCTCGGGTATCGAGAGGGTCAACTTGTCTGATCACTAGGCCTCTCTTCTCAAGAGATTTGAGCACACTAGAAACAACTGACTTATCCATCTTAGTAAAGTGTATTAGTTTAACTTGATTAACTAATTCAGTATTGGTATTAAGCCATTGAATACCCGATATTATGATGAATTGAGGGTAGGTGAGCTCTATTTTTTTTAACGCATTATTGAGCAACTTTTGACGCATATTGGTAATTTGCCAAAGCAAATAGCCGCTATGATTTTCTGGCTTGTCATTTCTAAATACAATATCTTTCATTCTAACCTGGTACTCATTAGTTTGTGATTACTTCAAGTTTGGCAACAAATCAACTTTAAAGTAATCAATGAGAGATACTCCGTCAGCAGTTACTTTTAAGTTAATTTGCCAATGTTCAATACCATTATCAATAGCTTGTTTAACGACTTTCCTAACTTGACTTGTTCCAGTAGCATTATTTAACGGTGGAGCAAACGGTTTGGCATCAAATAAATTACATAAAAGCACAATAGACTTTTGATTAGCATTAATTTGTGTCGAAATTTCGGTGTAATGTCTTAGTAATCTCTCAAAGGAAGTAAATTTACTGTCTGATTTTTTGATACCGAATGGAATATCTTTAAGTAACGTCTTAACCTCGACATAGCAATTATCGTTTATTAAAAAATCTATCTTAGAAGTGTTGAGAAATACCTCTCTTTTTACTGTTTCAACTAACAACATTTCTGGCAGTAAGTTATGTTCTAGAAAGAAATTAATGTAGGTGTTGGCTTTGACTTGATTGATGCCGACGATAGTATCACTTTTGCTGACAGGATAAATGGCCTCAACAGTATAATTTGTTTTTCTCTTTTTGGAGTCAGATCTAGACAGTAAGCAGGGTATATCACAGAAATCAATATTGCCGATTCTACCCGTTGATGGGCAATGGCATTTTTCAATAACGCCATCGATCTCTACCATCATAATGAATCTATTTGGGCGAGATTTAATCAGTCCTTTAATGAGCGTTTCAGGAAATCTATATTCTGACAAACCTAACTCCACGTTTAAAGTCCTTCTATTTATCTGCCACAAAGGTTTTTCACGGCTAAGTATTAACATGATTATGAAATAAGAAAGGTGGTATTAATCCACCTTTTTCGAAAATTAAAGCTGCTCAGTAGGTAAGTTAAGCGTGTTCCAAGCTGCGATTCCACCGCCTAATTCCTTGACGTTATAGCCATTATTTATCAATGTAACGGCAGATTTTGCGGCTAGGTTACACCAGGTTTCCCAGCAATAGACGATGATGGTTTTGTCTTTATCTAGCTTGTCCAAATTAGCTTCTAAGTCAATTTGTGCAATTTCTAAAGCACCCTGTATTTTTTCTTTTCGAATATGTGCTGGTGCATTTCTAACATCGACAACAACATAAGCATCTGGCTTTTTTTTCATTTCACTCATGCAATCCATTGGGCTAATAGTGCACTGCATTTTGGCTTCAAAAAATTCAATCGCGTTCATTGGTCAATCCTCATTAATAATGTATGCATAAAGATAGTCTGTATGCAGATTAAAGTCAACAAATGTTTTGATTATTAATTGAACGAGTGGTGGGTGGCAAATCAGATATTCAAAAGTAGCATTGTAGAGACTTGTTTAGGTTAGAAGTTTGCCACAGCAACATGGTCGCCCAAGATTATTCAGGTTGTTCGTTACAGACTCAGCTGACTGTCTATGGAAATGGTCTGCGGCCACTAACGTCGTGGCGCGTCACACACCAAAACAACAGGAAACCAACGGCTGTCGCCTGTTTATTTTTTATAAATGAATAGGCCCAGCCCGCAACAATTTCTTTAATGACTTAAACAACAGATACGAAAAAGTCGCCATGGGGATTTATCCTGCTTTTTAGTTCATTTGTCTGACTGACGAAGCTTTCTTTAATAACAAACCCTGATACACGCATGTGCCACAGTAGAAACGGTCATGATAGTGCAGTAGCTAAATGCTTTTTTCATGGATGAAGAAAGATAGAGTTAGGCGGAAAAGCGATAAAAGTAGGGACGAGTCACACTCCGAGAGATTAACTACTGCTAACTCCCTAGAACAGTAGTTAATCCTTTGAATTCAAGCTATTATTTTTATACTAACTAGGTGAGTTAATTTACAATAGTGATGTTTAAACAACATTAATGATGGCTATAATGACAAATGATAAACCGTGGCTAACACAATATCCTGAGGATGTGCCTGCAACAATAGATTCAAGTATGTATAACAATATCAATGATTTGTTTAAAGAGTCTTTTAATGCGCATGCTAAAAAAGCAGCATATATTAATATGGGACATAGCTTGTCCTACCAAGATCTTGAAAGTAAAAGTAACGCTTTTGCTGCTTATCTACAATCTGAACTAAAAATGAAAAAAGGCGAACGAATCGCCTTAATGATGCCTAATTTATTGCAATATCCGATCACTATTTTAGGTGCATTAAAAGCAGGACTCATTATTGTCAATGTTAATCCACTTTATACCCCTCGAGAATTAAAACATCAATTACGAGACTCAGGGGCCAGTGCTATTGTTGCCGTAACAAATTTTGGTAATAACCTTCAGCAAATACTGCATGAGACTAACATTAAGCATGTTATGTTAACCAAAATCGGCGATGAGTTAGCGATGCATAAGCGCACATTGGTTAACTTTCTTATCAAACATGTCAAAAAAATAGTGCCTAAATATCATATTCCCGACGCTATTTCATTGCGTAGAGCATTAACCGAAGGCAAGAAACTTCCCTTTATTGATCCCCAAATAACAGTAGATGATTTAGCATATCTCCAATATACAGGTGGAACGACGGGGCCTGCGAAAGGGGCAATGCTGACTCATAGTAATATTATTTCTAATGTTCTACAGGTTCATGCTCATTTTAGCCCAAGAACCTTATATGATAAGGAATATGCCGTAACCCCACTTCCGCTTTATCATATTTTTGCCAACTCAGTGAGTATGATGTTTATGCTCTTTCTCGGTGCAACGAATCTACTCATTACCAACCCAAGAGATATAGATGGTTTCGTAGCAGATTTAAGTAAATATCCATTCACAATGGTTTTTGGTTTAAATACTCTTTTTAATGGCCTAAACAATCATGCTGGTTTTCAAAAATTAGATTTTAGTCACGCTCGTTTTACTATTGCAGGTGGAATGCCGACGCAGAAACTTATTGCTGATCGTTGGCAACAGCTTACTGGAATGCCTGTCATAGAAGGTTATGGCTTAACTGAATGTTCCCCAGTAGTCGCTGCTGGTACTCATCAACAACAATCATTTATTTCTTCAATTGGTGTCCCTTTACCCAGCACTGAACTCCGTATCGTTAATGATGAAAATGAACCTTTAGGTCCTAACCAAATTGGTGAAATTCAAATTAGAGGGCCCCAAGTGATGAAAGGCTATTGGCAACAAGAAGCCGAAACCAATACTGTAATGCATGCAGGAGGGTGGTTAAGCTCTGGCGATATAGGAAGAATGGATGACGATGGGATTTTTTATATTGAAGACCGTAAAAAAGATATGATTCTAGTGTCGGGATTTAATGTTTTTCCAACTGAAATTGAAGAGGTTGCAACCCTTCACCCTCACATCATCGAAGCTGCGGCCATTGGCATTCCCGATGACGCCACAGGAGAAAAAGTTAAATTATTTATTGTACGCAAAGGTAATGTGACCGTTGACGAAATAAAAAAACATTGTAGAAAATATCTTACCGGTTATAAAAACCCAAGGATAATCGAATTTAGAGATGAATTACCAAAATCAAATGTTGGCAAGATCTTACGTCGAGAATTGCGAGATTCATAGGCGTTATTAATGATGTCCTAAGGATAACTAACATATATGGATAGATATGAGGCGCAGCCGAACAAATCCGACGAAACCTCATTCACATGCTGACTGAGGTTCCCGTCAACGGCCATTTCAGCAATTTGGTGCGAGAAAGGCCATGTGAGCATCATGCATTTTTGTATAAAGAGTTTTCAACGGCCTCAAGTTCAGAGTTGAATCACACCTTTTGAAAGTAAAATCTTTAACTTATTTATGCCCCAAAGCTTGTTTAGGCTATGGCCTGCGGCCACTAACGTCGTGGCGCTTCACCCACACCAGACCAAATGGGTAAAGCGCTTGTACCCCTTTGCAAACCCTCAGCGTTCCGGCAACATTTTCTGAAAAGCGAAAATGTCGCGACGGAAATTAATCGAGCTTTTGGCCTCGTTTGAATCCTTCTTCGGTCTTATTCGAAAAATGCTAACGCTTCCGATGGTACATCCTGTACCGCGAAAGCTAAGCTCACATCCATGTGAGCTTCACGCTATTTTCTTCAACGTCCTCAAGTTCAGAGTTGAATTTGTCCCTTTTAAAGCCAAAAAACTAACTCGTTTTACCCCAATATAAGTTAGTGCTATTGCTCAATCTAAAATATTTATTTCCGTTTGCCATAGCTTTTCTAATTTCACATGTTCTGCAAGAATGAATCTAAAACGGTGGCCAGTATTAATTAGCCACTACACTCCTTACGTTTATATTTTTATACATTTAATAAATAATCCAATATTATTGGCATAGTCACAATTTCGAGTACATAATAGAATAACCATATTAGGTAGGGTATGCATTTGATTTTTAAGGGATTAAAATGATGGAGTCTGGGTTGTCGAAAGCTTTAGAGTCAGAACTTGGTAAAAAACTTGCTAACTTGTTGTTTGGTAGGTTCAACGCCCTCATTAAAAGTAACGATATTGACAGGGATGTTAGAGACGTTTTCGATACAATTGCACCAATAGATGAACATTCATTCGATGCAATAAGCTTGAAAGTAACTGAAAAATATTTAACTTTTAGAACTTTACAATCAAGAACCCAAGATATTTTTATTGGTGATATTTATCATCCTTTAAAGATTAAAAAAACCGATAGTGACGAAAACATAGTTACGCTCGTTGATAATGAATTTATAAGTACAAAAATTGCTTGTATTGTAGGTAAGGCCGGTCAGGGGAAAACAACAATCCTTAGGAAAATGGTTTATAATCATTTAAATATGGACTCTAATGAGTTTCCAATAATTATTACTTTAAGAAATGTTGATTGGACAAAGCCTTCAATAGATTTAAAAGAAATAGTAAGTGTAGAATTTCAAGAACTCGGCATTAATAATATTTCGCTTGAAGCTTATGCGTATTTACTTATAAAAAACAGAATAAAGATATTTTTTGATGGCTTTGATGAAGTAACAACTGCCAACAGAAGCAAGGCTATCGCTCTGATCACTTCTGCATATTCCACATACAATTGTGCTTGCATAGTTACTACAAGACCAGGCACTGAAATTCAATTGTTAAGCGGAATAGTTATTAATTATACATTATTAGATTTAGAATATGATGATGTAAAAAAGATTGTCGAACGAAATTCAAGGATTTTAGATGTAGATAAGACTCAAATATTAACGTTGCTCGATTCTAAAAGAGAAATTGCCAATTTTTTAGTTACTCCAATCATACTTGATGTTTTTATTACTACTTACCCTGAGCTTTCGGCTGACCCAACAAGTTTGATTGATGTATATGAACAGTTATTTACATCATTAATATCGACACACGATAGATTGAAAATTTCATTTCAAAGAGAAAGTCAGTCATCACTTAATGTGAAACAATTAGAAGAAGTCTTTTGGGGGGCGTCATTTAGATTGTTATCGAGCAGGAATGATGTAACTTTTACAGGAAATGAAATAGAAAAAACTTTTTTAGTTTCAACAGAAAAATTAGGTTTAAAAGATTACAATACACATTTAGATGTTATTAATAAAACATCACTTATCCAAGTTGATGGTAATGAGTACTCTTATATTCACAAATCAATTATTGAATTTAATGCAGCAAAACATATTTTAAACTTATCAGATGCTGCTAGGGTTTCGTATTATGAACGCATGGCTATCAGTCCACATTCTAATCAAGAGAATGTTCTGAAATTCTTATCGAAAATTGATGAGGATATGTTTTATATTCATTATACAAAAAACCTATTGCTAAACATTAACAAGATCGCTAATTTACTGAATAGTGATAACTCGATGTCTATTGAGTCGCTATTATTATATAAGTTTTACTCTAACGTTACCGTGTCTGTTACGTTGCCTGGTGGGAAAGTGTCATTTCAACCATTGAAAAAAGATAATGACCATTTCATAAAATATATGCTTACAATGGAATCTGTATTGGATATATATACGCCTAATCTAGATAAAGATAATTTAGAATTAGAAATTATTAAAGTCGTAAGCACTAAGGGTTTTCTATCTAAATATTCGATATTAAAATCTGCATCTTCAACATTAGATGGGATTACCATTCCACTGCTTGACATAGTGAGTGAAAGACAAATTATACAATTCTTAGATGGTCAGCATGCAAAAATGTTTGTAACAGATATACTCAATTTAGATCGCCTAATTATTGAACATAAGAAGATTTACGATGGAAAGAATTCTATGAGCGAGTTTTTTTAGTCAATGTCTGTACATACTGTCAGTGCTTAACCTGCAGTATTATGTCTCAACAGTTTATGGTGAACTAGGCTGTTTCTTTGGTTTTAATTTTTCTGATGGTTGCATTAAATGTATTGTAGTGGCGCAGTGAAGTTGGCCACTACTTTATAGGCAATATGCATACCTTGCCATAGCAGAGATTTATTCGAAATCTTTCAGTCTTATATAATTAGTAACAAAATTCTGTCCAAAAACGAGCTAGTTATTGATTGAAAATATCTAAATTCAGCTTTGAACTTGAGACTCTATATAAAAGAAAGCGTGAAGCTCACATGGATGTGAGCTTCACGCTTTCGCGGTACAGGTCGTTCTTTGGCGTCCTGCCATCACGACATTCGTGAATCCATTTACATCTGATGTACCATCGGAAGTGTTAGCATTTTCACTCTTTATTACAAGATGGGCCGAGGCCGATTACAAACGAGATTCAAAGCTGGATAAATCCCCATTGCGACTTTTCACAGCTCTTGTTTTGTAAATCGCGAAAATGTTGCGGGGCGGCTGGGCCATTTTTTTAAAAGAGTTAAGAGGGAACAGCCGTTGGTTTCCTCTTGGTCTGGTGTGGGTGAAGCTCCACGACGTTAGTGGCCGCAGGCCATAAATACATAAATGGCATAAATACATAAAGGCCATACAAAACAAAAAAACACCTGGATCCCGGCTCAAAAGCATTACCTGGACGACGTGAGAGTTGGGACGACGAGAAGGCTGTTAGCAATCATCTATTCATATATGAGCATAAGCTAAATCTAATCAGGTTGTGTAACGTTATTTGGATCAGGCGAAATTAAATATGGTTACAATCCCGAAACCTTGGTACATGTATTAACGTTCTCTGGTGTGCAAAATGTGATAGGTGTGTAAATTATTTTGTCATATTTTTGTTCTGTTACAATTTTATACAACGTCAAAATGGCTTGTTTTCCCATTTCATATGGGTCTTGACCAATATTGATATGAACAAGATGATCTTCCAACATCGTTAATTGTTCAGAGGATGTATCCGTAATAACAATGATGATCTTGTTGTTATTAATTTTTGCCTGGTACGGGGCAATCATTTTACGGTAAAGTGCTTGGTCATTTTGCGGCCAACCACCAACAGCAATAAAAGAGTCTGCTTTTACAGGCTTCCCTTTCATTACAGACTCCATTTGATTAACAGATTGAGCCAGTTGATCAAAATTAAAGAAAGGTTCTCTAACTTCAGTCCATCCCGAATCGTTATTAAGCAATTCTCCAGGAGGTTTATCGTATATTTTTCCCGATAATGCGGAACGGACCCCCATCAGTCTTAAATTCAGATTGGGAGAATCTGGTCGCCCAGATTGCATTATTAGCGTCCCGCCATTGGGCCGATGTTTTTTTAATTCTTCACCTAATGACTTACCCAATTCAAAATTGTCAGTGCCTATATAGGCTAGGCGTATACTATTAGGGTCTTCGTTGATTGAAGCATCAATATCAGAGTCATAGGTAATTATCGGGATACCGGCTTCTTTAGCTCTCTTAAGGCTATTTTTAACGAGATAATTAGATTGTGTAATGGCTACAGCGATACCATCTATACCTTCATCGATCAGTTGATTTATTACCTGATCTTGCATCCTAACATTACTTATATCTGGTCCACGATATATGCATTCCACGCCTTTTATTTGAGCAGCATCTATACAGCCAGCTTTGCTTTGATCAAAAAAAACACTATGAAATTTAGGTACCACGGCAAGTTTCCATTCTTTTCCATAGACAGAAGATATGAGTGTTAGAGTTAAGAAAAAAAACAATACAAGTGATCTCCCCACATTCTCTCCTGAAATAAATTATTGTGCGACTCTGCTTATACTAGCATACAGCAAAGAAATTCATTTAAAGATACCAGCTGAAACGTATTCCTGAGCATATCATTGTGAGCTAATCGATACTTTTGGGTTTTTAACGCCCACATGGCGACCTTTCGCATCTGTTGTTTAAGTCATTAGAGAAAATGTTGCGGGGCGGCTGGGCCAATTTTTTAAAAGAGTTAAGAGCAGCCGTTGGTTTCCTCTTGGTCTGGTGTGGGCGAAGCGCCACGACATTAGTGGCCGCAGGCCATATCTAAAAAAGCCCCTTAATCCGTAAGTGGGATAACCAAACTGGATATTCGCGCTTTTATAGCCGTCATTATTGATAGATAACGAATTAATAAAAAAGCAGATACTATAATCAGTATCTGCTTTTATTACGTTAACAATTAATCACTTAAGCGATTATAAGCTTTGAGGTTTGATTACTTTTGCGGGGTAATTAAGTACTTCTCACCGGTAGCCTGTTTTGAATAACCCGCTATCGATTTTAATTGTAATACCTCAGCCAATGACACTTCATGGGTGTAGTGACTTGCAAATGTGGTGGTGATTTCATCTGCAACACGTTTACGCATTGCCATAACCGTTTTAGTGCCTAATTTACCGAGCGCATTGAATAATAAGAATCCATTAACAGCCCAAGCAAAACCAAAGTTACGGTTAAGCGTAATAGGGCCGCGGTCTAATGCGCCATAAATATAAACTTGTTTGAAAGTGTCAGAACCATAAACGCTGTGTTCTTTCATATCACGCGCTGCAGCCACTTCCATACAGTTAAGAATGTCACTGGTTAGTTTACCGCCGCCAATTGGGTCAAATGCAATCGTTGCACCTGTTTCAATTATCGCTGCGGTTAAGTCAGCTAGGAAAGTATCACTGCTTGAGTTAACAATATATTTAGCGCCCATGTCACGTAGTAGTGTTTCTTGTTCTGCTTTACGGACGATGTTAATTAAATCGACACCATCGGCAATACAAATACGGTTTAACATTTGGCCGAGGTTAGACGCAGCCGCTGCATGAATGATGGCTTTATGGCCTTCAGCACGCATTGTTTCGACCATCGCTAATGCGGTGAGCGGGTTAACAAAAGAAGATGCGCCTTCTTTAGCCGTAGTACCGTTTGTTAATTCTAAGCAGCTTTGCACATTGGCACAGAGATATTGGCGATACGTACCACCGCCAATAACAGCAACAGTTTTACCCATTAATGCTTGCGCTGCAGGCGATGAACCCGCTGCGACAACGGTACCAGCACCTTCATTACCCACAGGAATGGCTTTACCGACTCGGGTTTTAACTGCTGACATAAATTTAGCCGGAACATCGGCAACAATAGTTGGGCTTTGTTCAGTGCCTGCTTGTGCCGCTGTTGTCATATCCGCGACGCTAAATAGCACCGCTAAGTCCGACGGGTTTAATGGTGCAGCTTCAATGCGAATAACCACTTCATCGGCACCTGGTTGTGGCATGTCGATGTGTTTTAATGCGAGTGTTAATTTATTGTCTTCGCTGATTAATGAAGTCAGTTGAATATTGGTATCTGTCATTGGGATCTGCTCCTGCAAAATAATTAATTTTTTAAGCCAATCATTTTAATGTGTCGGCTATGTTCTGTTTGTAATTCAAATCAGACATCAGTATTAGATGTTTTTATACCTACTATCAATTCGTTAGAGTAAGTGTTATCCGGCGTTCGCGGCTTGGATTTGAGCTTTCACTTTTTGCATAAAGTCGGGCATGTTTGCTAGGCGATCAGCTTCTACCTGTTGGGCAATAACCGTTTGGCTCATGGCATCGTTCCACTGTTTCATGCCTGGTATTTCTGCCAGTACATCCCAGTTAAGCTGGCTCGAGCCAAACGCGCTAACAATGGTGTTGACGTAATAAACGTAGATGTCTGCCATGGTGAATTGTTCACCGGCAATCCAAGGTGAAAACTGGCACAAGCGACTTAAGGCTGTAACGCCACGGGTTAATACCTGGCGGACTTCAGCTTTAACTGACTCTGGTATTTCAGTGCCTGAAAACACATAAGGTATGAGTCGTCTACTTGGCAGTTCAAAATACAGCTCAGCCATTTTCATAATTTGACGTACAACAGCACGCTCACAGGCATTTTCAGGATATAGCGGAATGGCAGGGTAAGTCTCTTCGATAAAATCACAGATGACACTCGATTCTGACAGGTAAAAACCTTCAGCCGTTGAGATAACAGGTACTTTGCCAGCAGGACTGATTGCCAGTAACGCTTCACTACCACCGTATATAAGATTTTCTTGGAATGGCAGTTGTTTGTATAGCAGTACATGTTTCACTAGGTTGTAATAGTTGCTAGCGGCAAAACCGTGCAAAGTAATCATAAGTGAGTTTTCCATCATTAACGTAAAGGTTTTTTTTAATTGCCGAAAAATGCGATTAATGTCCCTGTATTTAACATGTTGCAACAGGATAGTGGTTGCAATGCTTAAGTTAAGCTCATTATTACTGGTTTTAATTTGGTTATATATAACGGAAAACGCTAATCACTATTGCTTTTAAGACAATAATAAAACAAAAATACAAAATATTTATTTAAGGGAGAAGTGAGTTGGATCAACTACGAGCCATGCGGTATTTCAGTAAAGTAGTCGAAACAGGCAGTTTTACCAAAGCGGCGAGTGCGTTTAATGTACCGCCATCATCCTTGTCGAGGCGCGTTGCTGATTTAGAAAAGAGTTTGGGAGCGACGTTATTAAAGCGTACTACTCGAATCGTTAAACTAACCGAAGTAGGGCAAATTTATTATAACGATGTACAGCAAATATTGAATCAACTGTCACAAAGCAATGAGACTGTTCGTAGTTACCAAACAACACCAATGGGGCGTTTGCGGATCAGTTCGATGGTGGGTTTTGGTGAAAAGATATTGCTTCCGTTGTTAGATGAATTCAGTGAGTTATACCCTGAAATTGTATTAGATGTCAGTTTAAGTGACGAATTATCAACACTCGGACGTGACGATGTAGATATTGCTATTCGCGGTGGTTACGCGCCAAATGAGCGAGTGTTAGCGATAAGGTTAATGGACAATGGTTTTATTCCTGTCGCGTCAGCTGGTTATTTAGACAAACACGGCGTACCTAACAATGCGATGGAGCTAACGCAGCATAACGGCCTGTATTTTAAAGCGCCAACAGGGCCAACACCTTGGTTATGTAATATGAACGGCCAATGGCATGATGTCTCTGGACCGGCGGTAGCGATTTCAAATAACGGCCCTTGGCTGGCAAAAAAAGCTTGTAACGGAGAGGGCATTTTAATGTCAACTCGATGGGCGTTAGCGTCTTACCTAGAGTCTGGTAAATTGGTAGAGCTTAAGTTTGAACATGAGTTAGCGATAACTCAACATTCTGATATGGCGGTTTATTTGTTGTATCAAAAACAGCGCTACTTAGTGCCAAAAGTAAAAGCGGCAGTAGACTTTTTAGTGGAAAGAATAAAAGTGAATTGAGGGTTAATGAAGCCAATAAAATCCTACGGAAGAGTTAGTGAAGCAACTAATCTCTCAATTGATTGAAATTACTTTGCAGGTGTTAAACACTTCCGATGGCATATTTTCATTTGGAAAATAGGCATTAACGTTAATGCATTTATGTCTATAAGTGGGTTCGGGAATTAACTCATTTATTCACTACATACAATTCTTTAGCGCAAGCTGTCTTAAATGATATGATATACAGTGATATTTCATCGAAACTAAAACTCAACGAGTGTAGACGTGGCAATTTCGGCCTAACTGTCCGCATGATGAATGTGGAAATTCGATTTATTCATTTGATTAATGTTAGGTGTATTTTTATTCTGTCGTCCTATGTTAGGGCGCACTCCCTTATAGTTTTTCAGCATTACCGGAGACAAAACTCATGACAAACATGAATGTGGATGCCACGCAGTTAACGACTAAACCATCCCAAGATGGTTTTAGCATGCCAGCCGAATGGGCGCAGCAGCAGGCTGTGTGGATGATTTGGCCATATCGTCCTGATAACTGGCGCTCTGCAGGTGCTTATGCTCAGGCGACATTTGCCAAGGTAGCAGATGCCATTGGTGCGGTTACCCCTGTTTATATGGGTGTACCCAAGGCATTTTTGGCACAAGCCAAGACGGTTATGCCTTCTCACGTTACTTTGGTCGAAATAGATAGCAACGATTGCTGGGCTCGCGATACCGGACCTACAGTAGTTGTCAATGCCAAGGGCGAATGCCGTGGTGTTGACTGGGGCTTTAATGCCTGGGGCGGCGATAACGGTGGTTTGTATTCACCATGGGATAAGGACGAGCAAGTCGCGCAAAAGATGCTAAGTCAGCATGGTTTTGATCGTTATCAGGCTCCGCTTATTCTTGAAGGTGGTTCTATTCATGTCGACGGTGAAGGCACTTGCATGACCACGGCTGAATGTTTACTTAACAGCAACCGCAACCCCGATTTGACTCGTGAACAGATAGAAGCATTACTGGCTGAATATTTAAATGTTAAGCAGTTTATCTGGTTGCCAGACGGCGTGTACATGGACGAGACTGACGGACACATTGATAATATATGCTGTTTTGCTCGCCCAGGCGAAGTGGTTTTACACTGGACTGATGATCAAAGTGATCCGCAATATCCTCGTTCAAAAGCCGCTTTGGATATTTTGCAAAATACTGTTGATGCACAAGGGCGTAAGTTAAAAGTTCATCTAATACCACAGCCTGGTCCTTTATATTGCACAGAAGAAGAAGCGCAAGGTGTAGCAGAAGGAACTGGTGTTCCGCGCACAGCGGGTGAACGTTTAGCGGGTTCTTATGCGAACTTTTTAATTACCAACAATCGTATTGTTTTCCCGTTACTCGACCCGGCAACCGACGAAATTGCTGCACAGAAATTGCAGGAAATTTTCCCTGAGTATGAGATTGTCGGTGTGCCTGCCCGTGAGATTTTATTAGGTGGTGGTAATATCCATTGTATTACTCAACAGATCCCTTCTGGAAAATAAGTAACCGCGAAGGAGAACACAATGATCATTTATATCACTGTTGTTTCAACACTTTTGGCTTTTAAGAAGAGGTCGTAACATGTTCGAAGTCACTGAGGTTTCTATTGCCGAGCTGCGTGCAGCCCTTGAATCCGGTCGCACCACAGCGGTTGAGTTAGTGAAGTCTTATTTAGCTCGGGTTGAGGTTTATGACGGCCCCGCGACGCAGACTAAGCTGAATGCACTGGTGGTTCACAACCCCGATGCCATCAAAGAAGCTGAGGCTTCTGATGCTCGCCGAGCTCGTGGTGAAACACTGAGCCCGCTCGATGGTATTCCTTACACTACGAAGGATAGCTACTTAGTTAAAGGGCTCACTGCGGCTTCTGGTAGTCCAGCGTTTAAGGACTTAATTGCTCAATACGACGCATTTGCCGTTGAACGTCTGCGCGAAGCGGGTGCTATTTGCTTGGGCAAAACCAACATGCCGCCTATGGCTAATGGTGGTATGCAGCGCGGTCACTATGGCCGTGCCGAAAGCCCATATAATGCTAATTATCTTACCGCTCCCTTTGCCTCTGGTTCTTCAAATGGCGCGGGTACAGGTACGGCGGCAAGCTATTCTGCTTTCGGCCTAGCCGAAGAAACATGGTCGAGCGGTCGTGGGCCAGCATCGAACAACGGCCTGTGTGCTTATACTCCGTCACGTGGGGTGATTTCTGTGCGTGGTAACTGGCCGTTGACACCGACTATGGATGTTGTGGTGCCTTACACTCGTACTATGGCCGATATGCTCGAAGTACTTGACGTTATCGTGGCAGACGACCCTATTACTCGTGGCGATTTATGGCGTCTACAACCTTGGGTTGAAATCCCAAAAGCATCAACCGTGCGTCCAACATCTTATCTGGCTCTTGCCGCTCAAGCCGATACGCTTAAAGGCAAGCGTTTTGGGGTGCCGCGCATGTACATCAATAAAGATGAATTGGCTGGCACCAGCGAAAACCCAGGCATCGGCGGCCCGACTGGTCAGAGAATCCATACTCGTGCGTCAGTTATCGACCTATGGGAAGCTGCACGCTCAGCGCTGGAGTCTGCCGGAGCTGAAGTCATTGAAGTCGATTTTCCGCTGGTTTCTAACTGTGAAGGTGATCGCCCTGGTGCGCCGACCGTGTTTAATCGCGGCATCGTCACCCCTGAGTTTCTCGATGATGAGCTATGGGCATTATCAGGCTGGGCTTTAGATGAGTTCTTGCGTGCTAATAATGATCCTAAACTGAACAAACTGGCAGACGTCAACGGCCATTTGATTTTCCCGCATGATCTGGGCACCTTGCCCAATCGTGAGGGCGACCTTGCTGCTGGCATGGATGAATACGTCAATATGGCCAAAAGAGGCCTTAAGTCGTATAACCAAATCGACAGCATACCGGATGGTCTGCGCGGCTTAGAGAAGACTCGCAAACTGGATCTGGAAGACTGGATGGACGAGCTAAAACTTGATGCAGTGTTATTCCCAACAGTGGCAGACGTAGGCCCAGCAGATGCGCATGTTAATCCTGCTTCTGCTGACATTGCGTGGAGTAATGGTGTTTGGGTTGCCAACGGTAACCTTGCTATTCGCCACTTAGGTGTACCGACTGTGACTGTGCCAATGGGCGTAATGGCCGACATTGGCATGCCGGTTGGTTTGACTTTCGCTGGCCGTGCTTATGATGACAACGACTTGCTTCGGTTTGCGAGTGCATTTGAGGCAACGGGCAGCAAGCGCGTTATTCCTCATCGCACGCCAGTGCTAAGTAACAAGTAGCAATTTCTAAGCTCTAGGCACTAAGCACTATGCATTAAAAACTGAAAACGGGATTGGCTCCAGTACGCCAATCCCGTTTTTTATGGCAACGTAAATGCTCGTTTAAAACATGTTCCATATCTACAGTGGGTCAGATGCCAATAAACGACCTCTGCCACGAAATCTCACCAGATGTCCTTAAGTTCAGCGTTGAATTTGTCCATTTTCAAGTAAAGAACACTAACTTGTTTTGTACCAAAGTGAGTTAGATCTCGTGCTTTTCTTCTTTTCATTATAAAAGAAAATTGATATCGCTTTACTACAAATACCATTGTGTTTTGTGTAAATGGTGTAATCGAACAAGCTGGTTTTATATAAAGTTATAACGAGTTTAGGCCTATTGCTAATCAAATAATCCAGCCGGTCGGTCTAAAGTAGGGCTGTTAAATTTTGTGGCCTAACTTAATATATTGTTATTGTGTACAATAAATTTCACAGGTAGTTTGTTAACACTTTATATTGGAAAACTTGGTTTGTTTTGAGTGTCACTAATAATTTATCATTTACACCAAAGGCATAGTAAGTATAAGGTTATTGTAATCAATAATTTAAACAGCTGACTTTATAGGGTTCTCTGTTCAATAAGCGTTAGTTGTTCGTTACCGTCAGTAAGTGTTAGTAAGGATTTGACTATTAAAATTGATAATAAGATGCGATTTGTTGCTCGATTATTTTGTGTTGTCTTTACCATAACGGTTATCGATATGTTGATAGAAGGCGGATATAAGTACCAAAATACAGGGAGTGTGTATTATGTATCTGCAAGCTCTAATCCAGGTAAGTTTTACTTTGCAGTTGTGTGGCAATCTTTAATTGTATGTGTTTCATTTTATTTCGGCTTTGTTGTGAAGTTGAAAGAAGCCACAAAGGAAGATAATAACTAACAAACATTAATTTCCGCTGGGGTAAGCATAGAAATTAATATGGCCACGATTGTTGGATTATCATAAAAATAGGCAGTGTTTTAGTTTAATTGATTCGAGTTAATTAAGCTGATAAGTAACTAACGTTATTAACAATTATCTTAATTTGAATGTTGAGTGTTACTGGGCTTCTCAGGACGTTTAGCTGCATTCTCACTAATCCGCTGTTCGCTTACTCAAGGACGTCAAATGAATCGCATGATAGTTTTAATCTTATTAGTATTTTTTTCTTGTACGGCAACAGCCGATACAAATGTTGATAGTCAAAATGTAACAAGAGCGGTGCTCGACTATATAGAATCGCAACACAACGTCGAGCCGGAGTTGATGAGAAGAGGCGTTGATAAAAAGTTAGCTAAAAGAACTTATTGGCAATCTAAAGATGGCTCAGAAATTATAATGGAAACTGACTTTGACACTATGGTGTGGGTGGCTGAAAACTATAACAAAGAGGGTAATAAATTCCCGTCATCTCCTAAAGTTGATATCAATATTTTGGATATTGATAATAGAGTTGCATCGGTAAAATTAACCGTCGATGATTGGATTGATTACATGCATCTATATAAAAATGAAAATAATGAGTGGAAAATAATTAACGTTTTGTGGCAATACAATGATCCGGCAAAACATTCGAGTAAACCGTAAATACAAAGAGACTATGGCATCTTACTTATCTTAACGACTACAAATAGTGCCAATGGTGAGTTTTGGACTTAGGCTCTAATCCCTTACAACCCAATGGTCTACAAAGTGATCAAATCATATTGTCAGTCGCTGGTGGATTCACTCCAATTTGAATTATGTCTATTATGGATAGTCGCGCTGATCAAACCACAATCAATTAACAGCCAAATTCATGGGCTGATTCTAGCCTGTTAAGTTCAATTTTCTAATATCTGCCAAAGGAATGGCCAATGTGACTATTGTAAAATAGTATTCCTATTAATAACTTGATATTGTTCTGTTGGGCTTAAAGGTTCCTTTATCGCGAATGTTAAAGGTCCGTTTTTATAGATGATGTGGGTATTAAATGATTGATGCTGTTTGTACTTATGGTGGGCAAAGACACACTTTTTCAATTTTGAAATTTCAGGCGTTACCTGAAACTGAAATTGAAAAATGTAGGCAGTTTTTACAATGCCCAGAGTGCGAAGGAAAGGCTTACTATCGTAAGATAAGCTCAGACGGTAAAGCGGCGTGTTTTGGCTCTCGATATCATGTTGCAGGATGCGATGAAGGCCATCCTTCAACTCAACGAGACCGAGAGACCAGACATAGTGTAGAAGTGAATAAGGTCATTTCTGATGCTGATATTATTAGCATTGATTTCATGTTATCAAACAGCAAAAAGCCAGTTACAGAGGTGCAAACTGTCGCCGCCACATCAAGCCTCATCTCAACCCGCCTCCCAAAAATCGATAATGCCAGTCGCAAACATGCTGGCAGCAATGAACAAGCTAAGGTCAAAGTATTAGGGCTAGAGAAAATCCTCAATAGCTTAATGCGCGGCAGCGACTTAGCTGAATCGAGTACTTTGATTGAGCTTGATACGGGTTATAAATTTAAAGCCAAGAATTTATTTGTTAACTTTGCTGAGGCTGAGCCAAATGCTAATGCCAAAGAGGCAAAGCCTAAAATGTACTGGGGTACTATTTCACATCTAGATAAAGAGCTTGATTGGTTGAATCCATCTGATTGTACTGATGTTGGCATTCCTATCTCTAAATATAAATCGATAATATTGAAACGTTTCAATGTATCGGAAGGGCGTCAGTTAGAAGGAGCGGGGATTATTTTGTTTGGAAAATGTTTTTGGAACTCAAAGAAGACTCGCAAGATCATTGAACTGTGGAATGCTGACAGAATTTTTATCTCAATACTAGAAGACTAATCTGCAATAAGCCGTTTAGCCATTAAAGATATATTGGCTTATATCACAATGTGTTGCTTACAAAATTGAAGCAGCTTTTTCATCAATGGCATGTTTTGGTTTCCAGTCGAGTTTGATGCCCTTACTGCACTTTTGCTATTAGATTGACCTTTAAGTCGATCTTCTCTTATTTTGCGCCGTTCATCGGCACGGTTCGCGACTTCGGCGAACTGTTGTCGTTGTGCCAATGTCATGCTGGCCATAAAGCTTCGAAAGGGAACTTTGGGCTTGGCGGCTAGACTGGTTTTTGGTGTGCTACACATAGTCATACCCTAGTTGGCAAATGCTGGTGTACTTAATAAGACCGACTAGGGTGAGATTACATTTCATTGGTTGAGTAATTTACATTTGGCGGGCGATATCATCGCATGAGCACGCTGAGATTTTTATCATTTTCACAGTGACCAAAAGTATGTTTTGAACAACGGTTTCGCTAAATGCTTAGTGATTATTTCAATAGCTTTTATTGAGAGTAAAAAAGCCCTGAGACGATAATGGCTCAGGGCTTAGATTATTGGTCATCCTAACTAGTAAGGTGTGTTAAATCTGTTTTGGTTTAGCGCCCAAATTCGGGTTTTGTTAAATACGAGCTATACGTTTAAGCAGTAACAACCACAATACAGGGAGCAGTAAGATATAGAAAAACAGCACTTTTGCACCGATATCACCGTAAAACAAGGTGTTGTTTACAAACCTCACAATACCCATAGGATCCCATGGCATGTAATGAATATTGCCGTGCAATAACATAGCACCTAAAATCACTATGGTGATGGCTATCCATTGTCTTGCTGCCTCGTAACTTTTGACTAGAAATGCAGGAATTAACGCGGCTAAGCCGATACCAATAAAGTTCTGCGCAAGGTGAGCCAGTAATGGATATTCACTGCTATTTAATCGCCAAAATAAGTTGCCGGCAGCAGACTGGCCGATTGCCACTATGCTCAATGCATAATAGCCAATGCTAATGCACAGGCTGAGTATGACTAATTTGATGATATTCATTTATTTCCTTATCGTTTGAACATTCCATAAACGTTTTTTTAGAAACAGTGTACAGATTTTACCGTCAATAATGAGTAATGGCTATTTCTGTAATATTGCATTATATCGACTAAAGGCAGCATCGAGATCGGCAATTAAATCGTCGGCATCTTCAAGTCCAATGTGTAAGCGTATTAATGGTTTACTGCTGTCCCATTGGGTAGCAGTACGGATATTGTTAATACCGAATACCCCTAAGATTAAGCTTTCGAAACCGCCCCATGAAAAGCCCATTTTAAAATGGTCCATGTTTTCAACAAAAGCTGTGACTGACGCTAAGTCGCCTTGCTTAAGTACAAATGAGAACAAACCGTTACCGCTGCTAAAATCGCGTTTAAAAAACTCGTGACCTGGGCAAGTATCAAATGCTGGATGACGGACATGATCCACTTCTGCACGAGTCACCAACCAATTCGCCACTTTTAAGGCATTTTTATTATGTTGTGCCATACGTACCCCTAGGGTACGTAAGCCTCGCGCAGCTAAATAGACGTCATCCGGCGAGGTAGTTTGGCCCATTAAGTAACTGTTTTCGCGCAGTTGTTCCCAATGTTGTTCATTGGCAGTGGCGGTACCCATCATGACATCTGAATGGCCGACAATGTACTTGGTGGCGGCTTGAATAGAGATGTCGACACCCATATCAAATGGACGAGAATTAATCGGTGATGCCCAGGTATTATCCAGCATTACAATGACATCATGTTCGTGAGCGATACGGCTAAGCGTTGGTACATCTTGAACTTCCATGGTGATAGAACCTGGTGATTCTAAAAATAATACCTTGGTGTTAGGACGAATTAACTCACGAATGCCTGCGCCAATCATTGGGTCGTAATAGGTGGTTTCGATACCAAAACCTGCCAGCATTTTATTGCATAAATCGCGCGTTGGTTCATAGGCGGTGTCGACCATTAATAAATGGTCGCCACTTTTTAAAAATGACAACAAAGCGCTACTGATCGCGCCCGCACCAGAAGGGTATAACGCAGTGCCAGCACCACCTTCAAGTTCACATATGGCTTGTTGAAATGAAAAATGGGTTGGGGTGCCGCGACGACCGTAAAACATTTCACCGTTGGTTTTGTTTTTAATCGCAAAACGCATCTCATCCATGGTGTCGAACACCACGGTAGATGCTCTAAATACAGGTGGATTAATAATGCCTTTAGTGAACTTTTTTTCGCGGCCAACGCTAACAATTTGGGTGGCCAGTTTATCGTCTTTGCTCATATTTTTATTTCCATTATGTGTAGAGTCCACGGTTTATGTTTTAGCTAATGTTATTAGCAAAATATCAATGACATGGATAAATGCGCTACGGTGAATGATTTACTGATATTCATCATCCTAGCACCAACAAACCTAAATAAAAGCGCCTAAATGCTGTGGTTGACTATTTTTCATCACTCAAGGGTAACGTCAGGCATATTTCAACCCCTTCAATGCCGTTCTCTATCATGTTGGTTGCTTTAATGCTGCCATGGTGGAAGTCGGTAACTAATCGGGCAATGTATAAGCCTAAACCAAGATGAGGCTTACCATTAATACCTTGAGGCCTGATAGACACCATAGATTCAAAAATTTGGCTGTTCATGTCTTTTGGCAGTAAGGGACCGATGTTACTGACTTTTAATATTGCCGGTTTATGATATTGGGTCAGGCTGACGGTGATGGCGCTGTCGGGCTGATGAAATTCAATGGCATTGTTGATCAGTTTATCCATTAATTGGGCGATGTATTCCGGCACACCGTCGCAAAACATAACTTTGTCTTCAATGTGAACAGCAAACAGTTGGTCTGGATAAGTAATTTGGTAGCCTTGCATGCAACCGCTAATCACTTTCTTTAATGAAAAACGACAGCTTTCAGCTTGTGTCAAACTGGCTTCAAGACGAGTTGCTTCGCTTAAGTTATTTAAAATAAGGTGTAAGCGGCTGACACCTTCTTGGGCGCGGCTAACATATTTTTGTGATTGCTCGTCCAGTTGTTGCAAGCCTAAGTGTTCAAGTGAGCTGCGCACCACGGCAACAGGGGTACGCAGTTCGTGCGATAAACGTGACGACATGTTTTCTAAATAATGAGTGTATTGTCCTAGGCGACTGACAATACTTGAAAAGCTGCGTGACAAGTCACCTATTTCATCTCGGTTTTTGGATGCGACAATTTGCTGTCTTACTCGGCCCTGGCTGTCGATAGCGAGTTCGGCCTGATCACGTAAACGGCGGATGCGGCTTGAAATACTCGAGGCAAAAATAAACAAGGCTAATGTGCCCATGCTCATAATGGTCAAAATAACGTTAAACAGTTTTTCCAGTGCGCGGTTACGCAGGCTGCGAATGCCGTGAGTGGTTTCTTCTGCAATAACGACTCCCATGACTTTATCGTCAATCCATATAGGGCTTGCAGCGGCTAATACTACGGCTTTGTTGTCTGGGGTTAAGCGCCATGTAGAGCCTTGTTTGCCGCTTAAGGCTTTTTCAATATGGCTGCCAGTGAGTTCAGTTGAGTCTTGCAGTGAATCGATAAAGTCTTGTGGCGGACGAGTCAATATTTTGTAGTACAACGGCAGAATATATTGCTGCTTAAAATGCAGCCAAAACGAGTCAGGTTGATTGACCTCGATATCATCTGCCCAGGTGTTGGACGATGAACGAATATCACCAGATTTTGCCAGTACGCGGCCATGATTATCCACTACCCAAATACGTGAGCTATTGTGGCTCATGCCTTTAATGATATTTTCAATTTCAGGCGAGGGCACTAATACCGTACCTAAACTGGCTACTGAATCGGTGGCTGAGGTACCAATAACATTCACTAATTGACGTGTTTTTGTATCGTTTACATTATGAATCGCAAAACCTAATTTACTGCCTACCATTTCAAGTGGCAGTCTAAATTCAATATTGTATCCTTTGGCTGTTTTTAACCACTGGCCTTGAATGCGTGACTCGGGGGTAACGGGCATCGATTGGCTGGGGTCGGCGGGTAATTCAAACGCACTAAGCCAACCACTTTTGGTATTGGCAATAATATAACGCCTGAACTGACCGTCTGGTGATTGAGTCGCCATGACTAAGTGATCGTTTCTATCAATGCGTAAGCTTTTACGGTTACGGAAAATCAGGTTCGGGTCATTGACGTTGAAAAATCCGTATAAATAGCCGCCGTATTTGCCCACCATATGGCTAAAGCTAATATCGATTGGCTCAGTTTCGCTGAGCTGATAAATAACATGTTTGTCCGAATAGTTAAGGGTGCGATGTTGGTATAAGTCCCAGTCACTCAGTTTACCGTCGAGTTGAATGGGCCCAGCTAACGGGTAGGCGTATAAGTCGCGGCCTTTCTCGACTTGGTTTAAAAAGCTAGCTTGGTTGTCAAATAACTTTGGTCGCTCATGTAGCGCCGTAGCAAGCGCTTGAGTGGTGCCTTCAAGGGTTTTTTCTTGGCCATAACGCAGGTACTTTTCCATTTCCCACACATATTCATACCCAAGCCATGGTAGGCAGAGTAAAAACAGCGACAAAATGACGACCTTGGCACGCAGCCCTATCGGTAAATTCATCTGTTAGATATTGTCCCAGCGGTAGCCCATGCCATAAACGGTATCGATACAGTCAAACTCAGCGTCGATAACGATAAACTTTTTCCTAATGCGCTTAACGTGCGAGGTGATTGTGCTGTCGTCGACGTAAATTTTAGCTTCTTGCATTAAATCCTGACGGCTGCGCACATGTCCTGGATGTTTGGCCATGGCATGAACCATCCAAAACTCGGTCACGGTCAGTTCAATGGGTTGCGATTTCCAATATACCTGAATGCGATTGCCATCGATGGTGAGGTGGCCGCGCTCAAGTAAGTTGTCTTCTATTGGGCTTGAACCGATTAATTCTGAACGGCGAAATAAGGCCGCGATACGGGCCATTAAATGGGGGAAACTGACTTCTTTTGTTAAATAATCATCCGCCCCTAAACGCAGACCACACACGGTGTCAAAGTCACTGTCGCGTGCGGTTAAAAAGATGATTGGTAGGCTGCTCGACATTGCACGCAGTGCCTGGCATAGGGTAAAACCGCCGTCTATTTCATGCTCTAAACCAATATCAATAATGGCTAGGTCTGGTAAGCGAGCATTAAAGGCGAGCATGGCTGCGGGGCGATTTGCATAGGCTTGAACACTATAACCTTGCTGTTGCAGGACATCTTTGTAATTTTCGCGGATAGCGGCTTCGTCTTCAACAATGGCAATTCGTTTCATGGGATGATTTCAATTAATAGGCTGATAAATAGATACAGTGCTGACTATACAGGATTTTATGGTCCAAAAAAGCCGTTGACGGCAATTGCCATATTGTTGCCACATTTGATCGCCACATTGCCATTTTTGCTCCCCAATAAAGCCACCTATGAGGTGTTTAATAGCGACATAGAGTTAATCAGCAACGCATTAACCCATGTATTGATGATAACCATCATTTTTTAACAACCACTTTAAACAACCGCTAAAAGGGATTCTTTATGAAAAAGCAACTTATTGCCGCAACAATTATTTCTACCATGATGATTTCAAACGTCAGTTGGGCAAATGACAATGACATGAGCGAAGAGCGCGAACACACAGAAGAGCTAGTGGGTTTGAGTTCTGGGATTTTACTTGGCGCAGTTATCGGCGGCCCAGTGGGTGCCATTATTGGTGCATTTACCGGTACGTTTATTGGTAAGTCGGTCGGCGATGAAGCTGAACTCAGTGTCCAGAAACAACAATTGGTGCAGCAAGAGCAAAAATTAACGCAAACTAATGAGCAATTAATGGCATTGAGTACTAAGCAGCAGTCGTTGGAGCAAGTGTCGGAGAAATATTATCAATTACAGTCTAACTTGGCTGAACAAAAAGCGAATCAACAACAAACACTTAATGAGTTAACCATTGGGATGAATGTGCAGTTTAAAACCGGATCGAGCCATATTGAGCCGTTATTTGAACAACAATTAGATAATGTGGCTTACATGATGAGCTTGTCACCAGAATTAACCATTGATTTAACCGGTTATGCCGATCGACGTGGTGATAATGATTTCAACCAAGCCTTGTCTGAACAGCGTTTAGCCGAAGTGACACAATACTTAGTTACCCAAGGCATTGCCCGCGAGCGTTTGCATGGACAGGCTTATGGTTCAACGTTGCCAATGCACCAGGAACAAAACTTTGAAAACGACTTTTTTGATCGTCGCGTGACGCTCAAGTTATTAGCCCCAGGTGCTGAACTTGCTGCTAACTAAATTTACACGTCGATTTTCCTTTTTGTTTTGAATATTACCCATCTAGGCGCAAACATTGATGTTGTAGCCTAAATGGGTGAGGAGCTAGTATGCGTCCGTTGTTTTTAATCTCACATTTGTCTATTAAAAATGTTTGTAAATCGCTGTGTTTTGGTTTGTTGTTTGTCATTTATGCCAGTATTACAACGGCATTTGCATCACCGTCTGGATATCAAGAAGACGATATCACTCAAGGCACATTAGAGTACTTTCAACAAAATCAAGTAATACAAGCTTTTGCGCTAGATACACAAGTGAGCATGGATGTGTCGGGATTACTCAATCGGGTCACGGTTAAGCAAGTGTTTATCAATGATTCTGATCAATGGGTGAATGGGCGATACTTATTCCCGTTACCTGAAAATGCAGCGGTCGATAGCATGCAGTTACGCATTGGCGACAAAGTCATAGCAGGACAAATTCAACCTAAAAAACAAGCATTACAGACTTTTGAAAACGCCAAAAAACAAGGTAAGCAAGCGAGTTTGTTACAGCAACAACGACGCAATTTGTTTACCTCAGATGTGGCCAATTTAGGGCCACACGAACAACTCGTGGTCGAAATTAGTTATCAACAAAAGGTTGAGTATCGTGATGGGCTGTTTAGTTTACGTTTTCCATTAGCGATAACGCCGCGTTATAACCCGCAAGCTGAGCACATATCCGAGCAGCTGCCATTGGCCATGCCATCGAGTGCTAATACTGCGACAACTGTTAAGCACGTCAGGCCTGCACTAGATGTAAAGATGCAGGTGAACATTGATGCTGGTTTTGAATTAACGTCACTCGACAGTCTCTATCATCCGATTAAGCAATCTAATGTAGGTAATCATTACAGTGTTAACTTTGCCGGCAAACAAATTTCCGACCGTGATTTTGTATTGCAATGGCAAGCTAATGTTGGCGCAGTACCACAAGCTGCGACGTTTTATCAAACCGGTAAAACCCATGTAGCTGACAATAGCGATGAGCGTTCAGAAACTGCACAAAGACAACCTAATCCGGTTGATAACAATATGTACTCGCTAGTGATGTTAATGCCGCCGAGTGTGGAAGTAAGCGAGCAACACCTTATTGCCAGAGAACTGATTTTAGTTATCGATACGTCTGGTTCTATGTCAGGCCAGTCTATCACTCAAGCCAAGCAAGCATTACAGTTCGCACTAGCGGGACTGCGTGACATAGACAGCTTTAATATTATTGAATTTAATAGTGACGTAACAATGTTATCTGCCACTCCATTGTCTGCTAATAGCCGTAATATTGGCAAAGCAAACCGATTTATTCAGTCATTAGACGCTGATGGCGGCACCGAAATGCGCATTGCATTACAAACTGCGTTGGTGGACAGCGTACAGCAAGATTTTGATCAAATCGATGCCCACAGTGAAATGCTACGCCAAGTGATTTTTATGACCGACGGTGCCGCTGGCAATGAACATGAGTTGTATCAGCTTATTAACGATCAGTTAGGTGACAGCCGATTATTTACGGTTGGTATTGGCTCTGCGCCGAACTCAGATTTTATGCGCCGAGCGGCAACAATGGGGCGAGGAACATTTACCTACATTGGCAAAGAGTCTGAAGTGCAGCAAAAAATTGAGCAATTACTTAATAAAATAGAGCAACCCGTGTTGACCAATATTGGTTTGTACTATCTTGATGGCAGCGTACCGGATTATTGGCCGACCACCATTAGTGATTTATACCAAAATGAACCCCTTTGGGTAAGCATTAAATCGGCGTCACACCAACAACAGCCTATCATAGTGTCTGGCAGCATTAATGGTCAGTATTGGCAGCAACAACTTGATTTTGAAGAAAACCAAGCAGCTAAAGGCATTGATTTATTATGGGCAAATGCGCAAATAACATCACTTGAGCTTTATAAAGACAATGCCAGCCGCGACCGCGTCAATAAGCAAGTAGAAGCATTAGGCTTGCTATACCATTTAGTGACCAGTCAAACCAGTTTAGTTGCTGTTGATGTCACTCCGGTTAACCCATTGGTTGATAATCCAATAGATGTGCAGTTACAGCCGCATATGCCCCATGGATTAAATGCAGCTCAATCGTCGCAAGTATTGCCACAAACCGGTACCGCTAGTCGATTATGGTTATTAATTGGTTTTAGTTTATTAGGCTTAGGATTGTTGCACTATTTATGGTTAAGACAACGCTTACCAGGCCAATTGTTAGTGATTGAATCACATGATTAAACAGGAGCGGAAATATGCAGAGAACAATATCACCGACCAAGCATTGGATTGTGATTGTGCTTCTAAGCGTACTGGGATGTGCATTATTATTACAGGGAGGTTATATGCAAGCTAAAGCCCATTTTGCCCAGTTTTTAATTGAACGGGCTTTTGAAAAAACCTTGGCAGATAGCCAACCACATAAACCCTGGTCTTGGGCAGACACTCATCCGGTAGCTAAGATGCGTGTGTTGCAACAACACAATGATAGCTTGCAACCTTTAGGCAGTGACTTGTACGTATTAGCAGGGGCCTCTGGGCGTAATTTAGCCTTTGGGCCTGGGTTAATGTTAGCGGGGGCGGCGTTGGGTGAGCAGGGCAATATGATTATTGCCGGCCATCGAGACAGTCATTTTATGCGTTTACAATACGTTAAGATTGGCGACATGATTGAGCTTTATAGCACTGCAGGTGAGCGAGTGTTATATCAAATTACTACCACGCATGTGGTGCATGAAACCGACTTAGATGTGCTGGCTCCCACAGCTGAAAGTCATTTAACCTTGATAACCTGTTATCCGTTTGACCAATTGAGTGGCAATGCTGAGTATCGCTATATTGTTGAAGCTAAGCCGGTAGTGATCAACCCTTTATACAGTTAAATTACAGGAAGGTTTCCGTGTTCGATTGGGGTGGCTGATAAGTTTGAGACCGTCGGGACTTTTTGAGGTTTGAATGCCATAAGATATAGAGGTTATGTGCTTTAGAGGTTATGTGCTTTAGAGGTTATGTTATTTGAACGTCATGAGGGCTGAACGTTTTATTATTAAAGAATCATTTCAATTAATGATTCAGTGAACGTGTTATCACGCCATTCAGCACTAAATAGCCAATAAAAAAGCAGAGTCCAATAGGGCTCTGCTTTTTTATATCAATAAGCCATTAGGCTCTCATTGACTTTTCACCTCTGGCTAAACCGACCACGCCTGAGCGTGATATTTCAATCACCTTAGTTGTGTCGCTAATAGCATGGATAAACGCATCAATTTTATCACTGGTGCCAACCATTTGGATCGTATAAATATTGGCGGTAACATCAACGATTTGACCGCGGAAGATATCTGCTGTTCGCTTCACTTCTTCGCGTTGTTCGCCTTGGGCTTTTACTTTCACCAACGCAATTTCACGTTCAATGTAGGCCGATTCTGTGATGTTAGCCACTTTCAAAATATCGATAAGCTTGTGCAATTGCTTTTCAATTTGCTCAAGAATATTTTCATTGGCAATCACGGTAATATTTAAGCGTGACAAGGTCACATCTTCAGTCGGCGCAACGGTTAAGCTTTCGATGTTGTAGCCACGTTGAGAAAATAATCCCACTACTCGTGACAATGCGCCTGGTTGGTTTTCAAGTAATACAGAAATTATACGACGCATTAGCTTTTCTCCGTTTTGCTTAGCCACATTTCGTTCATCGCGCCGCCGCGAATGAGCATTGGGTAAACGTGTTCCGTTTCATCTACGCTGATATCAACAAACACTAACTTGTCTTTCATCGCCAACGCTTCAGCGAGCTTAGATTCAAGTTCATCTGGGTGACTAATGTTCATACCAACATGACCATAGGCTTCAGCAATTTTGGCAAAATTAGGCACAGAATCCATATAAGAATGGGAATGACGACCTGAATAAATCATGTCTTGCCACTGTTTTACCATGCCAAGGAAACGGTTGTTTAGGTTGATAATTTTAACCGGAGTATCATATTGCAGTGCCGTTGAAAGCTCCTGAATATTCATTTGGATAGAACCATCGCCCGTAACGCACACCACGGTAGCTTCAGGGAACGCCATTTTAACGCCCATTGCCGCAGGCAAACCAAAGCCCATTGTGCCTAATCCACCTGAGTTAATCCAACGGCGTGGTTTATCGAACGGGTAATATAGCGCGGCAAACATTTGATGCTGGCCGACATCTGAAGCCACGTAAGCATCACCATTGGTGAGTTTGTACAATGTTTCAATAACTTGTTGTGGTTTGATTCTATCTGTTGTGCGATCAAACTCTAAACTCTTGCGTGAGCGCCAAATTTCAATGTCGCTCCACCATGCAGCCATCGCGGTAGCATCATTAGTATCTTTTGATTCATCAAGTAGATCTAACATGCCGTCTAAAATATTATCGGCAGAGCCAACAATTGGAATATCGACCCGAACTGTTTTAGAGATAGAAGATGGATCAATATCGATGTGTAAAATGGTTGCGTTAGGACAATACTTTTCAACATTGTTGGTGGTGCGGTCGTCAAAACGGACCCCAATACCAAAGATTAAATCGGTGTTGTGCATTGCCATATTTGCTTCGTATAAACCATGCATCCCTAGCATGCCTAAACTCTGCTTATGGGTGCCAGGAAACGCGCCTAAGCCCATCAAGGTACTCACGACGGGGATATTTAAACGTTCAGCAAGGGCAAGTATTTGTGCATCACAACCCGAAATAACCGCGCCACCACCGACGTATAATACTGGTTTTTTAGCCGCTAACAGGGCTTGTAAACCACGACGAATTTGGCCTTTATGACCTGATGTAGTGGGGTTATACGAACGCATTTTAACGCTGTCCGGATAAACATAATCATGCAGTATATCTGGGCTTAAACAGTCTTTAGGCAAATCAATGACCACAGGGCCAGGGCGACCGGTAGCGGCAATGAAAAAGGCTTTTTTAACTGTTTCTGGTATGTCTTTAGCGTCTGTTATTAAAAAACTGTGCTTAACGATTGGGCGAGAAATACCAATCATGTCGCATTCTTGAAAAGCATCATTACCAATCAAATTACTCGGTACTTGACCAGACAACACAACCAGTGGGATTGAATCCATATAAGCGGTGGCAATACCTGTAATAGCATTGGTAGCACCAGGGCCTGAAGTGACTAACACGACACCAACTTTGCCAGTTGCACGGGCATAACCATCAGCCATGTGCACAGCTGCTTGCTCATGACGAACTAGGATGTGTTCAATACCAGATATTTTATGCAGAGAATCATAGATGTCTAACACCGAACCGCCGGGATAACCGAAGATATGGCTGACACCTTCATCTATTAGTGAGCGCACGATCATACTCGCGCCAGAAAGCTTTTCCATGAAATGAATCCTTGTTAAGTTACCGTATGGTAAACAGTATCTTGTATACAACGACGGTAATCGTTTTAATCAATAAGTTTGAAGGATAATTCAAACTCGAAAATTGAAATTGCTGTCGCAATATTCAATGGCTGGTTTCATTGCTACTGAATCAGTAACTAGCCTCCATCTTATGTAAATTTATTTTTACTGCAACCCCTTTAGTTAATTATTTATCAAGGTTGAAATCATTTCATGTTTATGGGCTGGTTTTGGTTGTTGTGGCGAGTTTGATATTTACGTACGGTTATAGGCGTTTAGGAAAGCTATTTATAATGTTTAAAGCCAACAAATAGGCAATAAAAAGACCACTAAAATAGTGGCCTTTACATAATGTTCTGACGGGAATATGTGGTGTTATTCAGTTCTAGTTAAAGTGCTTTGAAAAAACTGACATACACCAACTAGCAATATTGAACCAAGCATCAGTGCAGAAAAGGGCACGGCGCTACCATCATAAAAATACGCCAACAATGGCCCTGCTACTGCGCCAAAACCAAATCTTAACGTGCCGATAACGGCCGTTGCGGTGCCGGTTTCTTGTTTGAACTTCATTAATACAATGGCGTCGGCATTGACCGACATTACCCCGAGCGAACCCATTAAAGGGATAAGCATTAATACGGTAAAGTGATAGCTTAAATCAAGTAAATTAACCGCGAGCAAGCCCGTTGCGGCAATAATCCCGAAGAATGTTGACACATGCAACATCCGTTTAGATCCGAACCGGGTAACCACTCTAGAGTTAACAATGTTGGCGAGCATCAAGGCTCCCACATTGGTGCTAAATAAAATCGCAAACAGCGATTTATCTAAATTAAACACTTCCATGTAAATAAATGGCGAAGCGGTTAAGTAACAAAAGAAAGCAAACGACGTTAATACACCGCTAGATAAATTCAGTTTTACACCATTGCGAGCAAAGACTGTGTAGTAACCGCCTAAAAAAGTCTTTTGGCTACGACCGCCTAGGTCTTTATCGCTGGGCATTTTTAGCTTGAATAATACTAACGCCAATAATGTGATGGCATAACAACTTTGGCTTAAAAAGATAAGGTGCCAATCGCCGAGCTCCATAATTAAACTGCCCATCGTTGGGGCAAGTAATGGCGCTAACATCATAATAAGGCTGACATAAGACATACCTTTAGCAGTATTGTCGCCATAGATCTCTTTAATGTAACCCGGTACTACAACGGTGGCCGCAGCACCAATGAGAGCTTGTGCAAAACGCAATATCAAAAACTGTTCAATACTGGTACTGAGTGCAATTAACAAACTGATAATGGTGAAACCTAACAACCCAAAGATAACTAGGGGTCGACGACCAATTTTGTCGGCAAGAGGGCCAAAAATCAGCATACCTAAGGCATAACCGGCAAGATAAATACTGAGTGACTGCTGCACTGTGGTGATGTCGGTATCAAAACCTAATGCCAAGATGGACATTGCCGGTAGGTACATATCGATAGCTAAAGGCGTGATGGCAACAATAGCGGCCAGCATAGGGATTAGCATAGCTAAGTGGGGAATACCCGCAGAGACTGGAGATGAGTCGGATTTTGATGGCGATACCACGTGAACCTCGTGTGCTTTAGGTGTTGCAGAAGATGCTAATTTAATCGACGCTAGTTTACCACGTTACGGAGCATTTACTTCGGCTGATTTTTGTAATGAATAATGTGCGCTGTTTGCGTTTATCTTTACGTTCACCCTTATGTTGACAGAATCATTTTATTGAGGCGTTTTAGAGACATATCAATTACGCTTGCAGTAACGATATTGGTTGTTGTGCATGATTTATACCATTTACATTAATTAATTGGTCAATTTTGTCCACCGTCTAGAACATAGTTGAATCACCCTTTCCGGCTCTGCAATAAATCGATTCCATGCAATGGAACACTGCTCAACAATATCGTCATA
>NZ_JACJEU010000016.1:0-83728 GCF_014164215.1 Shewanella sp. SG44-2 | reverse complement strand
CATTCACATCATTCACATAGCACAATATTCGGTCACCAAAGAAGAATTAAACCCACCGATTATTTATTTTTAAATTTATTGCATTATTTAATGAACTTTTCTAATTAGCGTTAGTCAGAATATAGGTAACAAGTAAGAACATTTACTCGCTAGGCGTCTTCCTCCAACGTTTTAGTGTGTATCCAAAGGTTTGATTACTGACTTTTGTATTTACTTGTCGCGACAGTTTTATGTTCATTGTTCATCATCATCCCTATTTGGGGAGTATTAACACGCTAGCGCACTGTTAATCACAACCCACAAAGAACGACTTAGGCAACCAAATTGGTTGCCCTTTTTTTATGTTCATTTTGTGTTTTACACAAATAAAACCAAAATAATTATCATCAATATTTACCGCGACCATATGCATAACTAATAGCTTACTTGAGCTCCCCTCAGAACTAAACTAACAGTAAACAACTAATTTTAAATAATTAATCCCAAAAAATTAAAAAATTTACAGTATCGATTTCCAGTTCACTTCAATGCTATTTTAGCTTTCAAAAACCTCGCCAGCCCTTCGAAAACATCAGCAAATAAATCAAAAAATCTACTCTAACAAAATAAATGAAAAAAAATTATTTTATTTGTGAACTTTCCTGATTACGCTCGGTCTTATTTATTGTACGAAAAAGATGTAGCTTGAAGTAAGTGCAGCATAATGAGTTAATCTCCTCTCCCGGAGATAAATGATTACACTGCTTAGTGATTTATCCTACTTACCTCAAACTTCAGTTAGGATTGATTTACTGCTATACCGTTTTAATGTTCATTGTTCATCATCATCCCTATTTTGGGAAGTATTAACACGCTAGCGCACCGTTAATCGCTCCCCACAAAGAACGACTTAGGCAACCAAATTGGTTGCCCTTTTTTTTGGATTAATTTTGTACTTTTACATTAATAAAACCAAAAAGCCTCATCAGCGACATTTACCACGCCCATATGCATAACCAATAACTTACTTGAGTTCACCTCTGAACTTAAATCAACATAAGCACCTAATTACAAACGTTTTAATAATCGATATTATCGAATCCAGGTTAACTCTAACGTTATTTCTAATTTAAAAAATGCATCCTTCCTCCAAAAATATCGACCGGATAGCTCAGAAAAGTGACTATCACAAAAATAAATTAAAAAAAGTCATTTTCTTTGTGAACTTTCCTGATATCACTCGGTCTTATTTATTGTACGAACAAGTATGTAATGATTAAAATGTAGTTTGAAGTAAGTGCAGTATGATGAGTTAGCCTTCTCCCCCGGAGTTAATTGATTACACTGCTTAGTGATTTATCCTTCTTACCTCAAACTTCAGTTAGGATTGAGTTACTGCTACACCGTTTTAATGTTCATCATCATCCCCATTGGGAAGTGTTAACACGCTAGCGCACTGTTAATGACAACCCGTAAAGAGTTATTTTGGCAGCCAATATGGCTGCCATTTTTTTTGTCTTTTTTTGATGTAAAAAGGTCATAACATTTTCTTGTTAAAAATTGAGTAAATTATCTAACTGAATTTGCAATGAAGGATGATAACCAGCACGGGCTTTTGTATAGATTTCAGCCAACTCTTGTTGATAACCAGCAATTTGTAATTCAACAAACAAAGGTCTTACAAATTTACCTCTGCCAATGCGGCATAAATAATCACTTAATGCAGGTAAGACAGGATCATAATGATTACGGATGGCGACGCGATACCAATCACACGCTATTTCTGCATTAGGACTGTTTGTTAATGTAAAAGTCTCATCTAAATCTAATAACGTAACTTGGCTTACCATTAGCGGTAATTGAGTCAGAAAATATTGCCAGTGATGAACTCGCCAATCGCTCACCAACAACTCACTTGCCAAAGCGCCTTTGACGATAGCTTCCACAGCCAAATCAACTTTATCCAAGCTGCTTGATGTAGGGCCTTTAAACCATAGTGGTAATCCTTGCCCGTACACCCACTCATTGAGTTCTGAGAGGGTTAATTTATCGTGATGCTCCACCAGCAATGTCTGTGTTGCATAATCAATGAACGTTTCGGTGGTAATCGCGCTAAACGAAAAATGCTCAACATAACCAAATAGAAAGCGATCAAATGCAGGCCGCCCTAATCGACTTTCCAGTTCATGAACAAACATCGATGCTTTATCGTAAGTAAACCGATTAAATGCCAGATTAGGATCTTGACCTGGCACATTGGCTGGTAGAGTTTGGTTTGCTAAGGGAGTAGATTCGATTTCTTCTTGCAAACGTCCATACTCGATAACCCATTCAAGTTCTGCCTGCTCTCTGCCATAAATAGCTTCAACAATACGATTGGTAAAATAAGTGGTAAATCCTTCATTAAGCCATAAGTCTCGCCAAGTCGCATTACTGACTAAATTGCCTGTCCATGAATGGGCTAATTCATGAGCAACCGTTGAAACAAGACTTTTATCCCCAGCAATTAGGGTGGGAGTCATAAATGCCAGCATAGGGTTTTCCATGCCACCAAAAGGAAAACTCGGTGGCAATACAATCATGTCATAACGGCCCCAAGCATAGGGTCCTAGTATGGACTCTGCCATTAAGATCATTGATTCGGTATCTTCAAATTCTTTAGCTGCAGCTGCAAGCATATCGGGTTCAGTATAAATACCACTTCGAGGTCCAGTGGCTTGAAAGCTTAACTCTCCAACAGCAATGGCTAATAAGTGTGTTGG
Organism: Shewanella sp. SG44-2; assembly: GCF_014164215.1. NCBI lineage: Bacteria > Pseudomonadati > Pseudomonadota > Gammaproteobacteria > Alteromonadales > Shewanellaceae > Shewanella > Shewanella sp. SG44-2. The sequence continues at coordinate 80,987 of NZ_JACJEU010000016.1, read as the reverse complement.
GATAGGTTTGTTCATGCAAAACTCAAACACACCATTATCTGGCAGTTCTGGTGTATTTTCAGCACTCATTACCGCGCGTAAACCTTGCGGAGCGGTGACGGTCGCATTAAACGTTATGCGTGCTTTTGGGGTATCTTGTAAGGGTATCCAGCTGCGAGCATTAATGGGTTGCGATTGGCTAAACAGATAAGGTAATTTTTTTCCTAGCGTTTGTTCTGGTGTAAGCCATTGCAGCCCCTGTGCTGTTGGTGAGGTACGATAATGGATGACCACCTCAGTTAAGTGGTCCCCCACATCAATAACCAGCTTTTGACCCAATATGGCATTCACATCAGTCACATAATGCGACAACACATTAGCATCACTGTCAGTGACATCTTCTATGATCAAGTCTCGGCAATCTAGCACTAATGAAAGTGCAGCCATTTTTCGGGTAAACTGTAACCGGGCAACGCAATTAAGTTGCTGTAAGTCAAAATTAACCACAATATTAAGTTCAAGATGATGCACGCATAAAGCATCAGTATTGGCACTTGAATGGTAATCGTGTTGTACGTCCCATTTTGAAGTCACAAAAAATCCTTACCGAGAGAATAAAACATGAAATTTAGCAAAGATAATAGCATTTGCATCTAAAAATATGCTGTAAAAAGTCGCATTAAAACCTCATCACTCAGAGTTGCCACGCTTATCAATTCAAAGCATATTGATTCATTAAGCAACAAAGTGGGCTCTGCGCAATGCCAAGCGTCGCGTTATACTGCTTTAAACTTAATGGGTCCTATCGAAAAATAGCTTCACATTTAATTTTTACCAGTGCATTGATATCCGAATTTTCGACTCAAATTTATTTTTAAATAAAAATAAGCACTTTTTTTTACCTCCAAGGGAACTAACTTAAAAATGACTAGTCTGAATATATGAACCGAATTTGCATTACTTTATTTACAGCTAGTAGCGTTTTTTTGTTCATCATCATTCTCCTATTTGATAGTAGTAACAATCTATCGACAGTATTGCCCTTAGCAATAGCAGCAACCTCTTAGTTAGGTTGCTTTTTTTTATCTTTTTTTCAACGCAAGAAAACAAAAAAGGCCTCAAAGAGGCCTTTTTAAGTTTACAGAAAGTTCGCTAATTAAAGCTTGATACCCACTTTCTCTAAATCTTTAGTAATCACAGATGTTGGTAATGGCACATAACCATCTTTCTCAACAATTTGTTGACCTTGCTTAGACAATACGAAGCGTAAGAATTCACGATCCATTGGCGATAGGTCTTTGTTAGGGTGCTTGTTTACATAAACATATAAGTAACGAGAAAGCGGGTAAGTACCGTTAGCAGCATTAGCAGCCGTCGCTTCGATAAACTTATCGCCTTTCTTAGAGATAGCGACAGCTTTTACACCAGCAGTTTTATAACCAATACCTGAATAACCAATGGCATTCAATGACTGTGATACAGACTGAACGACTGAAGCAGAACCAGGTTGCTCATTTACGTTTGGACGGAAATCGCCTTTACATAACGCTTTTTCTTTAAAGTAACCGTATGTACCAGACACTGAGTTACGACCGTAAAGCTGAACGTCTTTTGCAGCCCAGTTACCATCTAAACCGGCATCACCCCAACGGTTGATTTCTTTACCGCCACACTTATGTGTAGAAGAAAAAATCGCATCAATTTGTTCAATGCTTAAGCCTGTTATAGGGTTATCTTTGTGTACGAATACGGCTAGTGCATCAATTGCAACACGTACTGCCGTTGGCTGGTAGCCATAATGTTTTTCAAACGCTTCAACTTCATTAGGCTTCATCTTGCGGCTCATTGGGCCGAACTGAGAAGTTCCTTCAGTTAACGCTGGTGGCGCAGTAGAAGAACCTGCAGCTTGAATTTGGATATTAACGTTAGGGTAAATATGTTTGAACTCTTCAGCCCATAACGTCATCATATTTGCTAATGTGTCAGAACCGACCGAAGACAAGTTACCAGAAACACCGCTGGTTTTTTCGTATATTGGTAAAGTAGGATCAATAGCAGCCATAGATGCTGCTGAGAATACGCCAGCGGCTGTAAGAGTAATCGCGCCGACAAGTTTGTTCAGTTTCATTTTAATGCTCCAGAATTAAGCGTACTAAGTTTTTAAAACGTAGTCAGTATCGACCTCATTGATGACAAGTCTATGACATTGACATGACAGTTGTGTGACACCAGCAGTAAAACTGACTTATTTGACAAGACAAATAAAAAGCCAATTAACATCAACCACTTACCAAGACTAGATGATAAAAGGTTAATTTATACAATAGATAAATAACCACTAAACACATTATAAACAAGATAATTACTGCTTAAAATTATAGCAATAACGCTATATTATGACATTCATAATAATGGTTGAATTTAAACAATTTATGCCTTACCAGCGATTGATTCAACACTATCCCCCTAAGACTAATTACATTAACATTCCTTAGTTGTTTTGAACTGATTAGGTCATTATTATTAGTTATTTGAATTAAGGTGCAGCAACAAAAAAACAGCACGAATGCTGCTTTTTAAGGATTGCACATCTAGATGCTATCTATTGCCGAACTAACAAGTGCGATGGAATAACAAAACTGAAGATACTGCCTTTGCCATACTCACTCGTCACCTTAAGCTCACTGTGATGATGGTTTAAAGCATGTTTTACTATCGCTAACCCTAAACCACTGCCGCCAGTTTTACTTGAACGCGCATTATCTACTCGATAAAAGCGTTCAGTTAAGCGGTTAATATGTTGTGGAGCGATACCCACCCCAGTATCGGTCACCGAAAACAACGCCCCGGTTGCAACACTTTGCCAGTTAACCGAAATCGTTCCACCAGGGCTGGTATAACGTATTGCATTTGAAATCAAGTTGGAGCAAGCACTGCGTAATTGCAATTCATTGCCATGGGTATTCAAACCCGGTTCGTAATTAAACACTAATGTATAGTCGGTGCCAGCAAGGGCTTTGGCCTCTTCTTTAAGAATTTCCATCATCAATGACATATTGACCGTTTGCGATAAATCAATATCCACAGCATCTTCAATGCGCGACAGGGCCAACAATTGCTCAACCATCGACTGCATTCGAGTCGTCTGTTGCTGCATCAACGATAGTGGTTTGTGATTAGGAGAGTCTACGTCTTCCATGGTTTGCATAATTTCTAAATACCCCTGCAATACTGTCAGTGGGGTCTTAAGTTCATGGGAAACGTTAGCCACAAAATCTTTGCGCATACCTTCTAACTGATGAATTCGAGTGACATCTCGAGCAATTAACAACAATTGTCGATCGCCATAGCTCATTACTCGAATTTCAAGTAATCGCTTATCTGACACCGGAGAAGGGATTTCTAATGGTTCTTTGTATTGTGCTTTCTTTATATAAGTCGAAAAATCAGGATGGCGAATAAGGTTATCAATTCTCTGACCATTATCTTGAGGCCAAACAAAGCCTAAGATTAATTGAGCGAGCTTGTTACACCATAAGATATTATGTTCTGCATCAAGTACTACTGCCGCATCTGGTAAGGCCTCAGCGCCTTGACGAAAACGAGCTAATAAAGTCGCTAACTGACCCACTCGACGACGATTCTTGCCCTGCAGGCGATATATTCCATTGAATACCCCCTCCCAGCTTCCACGCCCTTGAGGAGGCGTAAGCTTTTTATCTTTCCATAACCAGAAGTTTAAACGAGTAAGTTGACGATAATGCCACACAAGTAATGCAATCGAGCCTAATAGCATTACGATAACAACTTGATTGAATAAAGCGCCGATAAGCATAAATAAAACAAGCAATAAAGCTAACCGGAAAAATAAACGATATCCAGAGTACGAGATAAACATAGGCTACCTAAATACGAAAGTAACGCCGCCAACACATTCAGTGCCGTTACTGATTATTAGGGCTAACGAGGAACCACAAGATAGCCTAAATCGACTATTATGGCTAGACAGCGAAAAAACAGTTTTTAAAAAGCTCTGCTTAATATAGCAGAACTTTTCAAGCAGCCAATACGAATTACATTCTGGTTGAAAATCGATAACCAGCACCACGAACAGTTTGGATCAATTTATCATGTCCACCCTCTTCTACGGCTTTTCGTAAACGTCTGATGTGCACATCGACAGTTCGATCTTCAACATACACATTGGTGCCCCAAACGTTATCGAGTAACTGCTCACGACTGTAAACTCGCTCAGGATGAGTCATAAAGAAATGCAACAAGCGAAACTCTGTCGGTCCCATATCGAGCACGGCATCACCAACGGTCACTCTGTGACTCACAGGGTCGAGTTGTAATCCTTGCACATCAATGGTTTCTTCTAATCGCGTAGGTGCGCTTCTGCGTAAAACGGCTTTAATTCGTGCGACGAGTTCTTTAGGTGAAAAAGGTTTAGTTATATAGTCATCAGCGCCCACTTCAAGGCCTTTGACTTTATCTTCCTCCTCCCCACGTGCTGTCAGCATAATAATGGGGATCTGACGAGTAAATTCATCTTGCTTTAAACGTTTAGCTAATTGGATGCCACTACCACCAGGGAACATCCAATCCAATAAAATTAAGTCAGGGTATGGCTCTTTAAGCAACTCAATTGCTGAATCAAAATCTTCAGCTGCAGCTGTCGTAAAACCATGTTGATCCATCACAAATGTCAGCATCTCACGGATTGCTGATTCATCTTCTACTATTAATATCCTAGCTGTCATATTGGGTTTCTACGTTAATTTGCCACGAGACTATTATTGGACACTTTTGTTACAGATTTATGATCTAACAGCTAATACTGGCATTAAATACGCCTTTTTGTCATAAAAAATTCATTGCTGTTAATGTGATGTAACTTAAAACAAGCAGCAAGCCGTTTTTAAATAACCTGCTAACCCGGTAATATAGCGTATTCCATTGGCCATAACGCCAATAAAACGGGTAAATAAAGCTTATCAACACAAAAGAATAACGGTGAAATGGAGGCTAAAAGATATTATTTATAGGGCACTTTAATACCACTGTGAGGTTCAGTAATCTCAACTCAAGCTAATAAGTGGATCACTAATTCCCTTTACTCCGCTATCAGCGCAGCACCAGCTTACAACAGGTATTCCATTACACACCAATACGTTTGTGAGCAATACATAGACTTATTTGAGGTTTCAGACACAAAATATCATCGTTACTATCGACTCCTCTGCTATTTTATTCCAGTGATGAAGATTAAACGAAAAAAAGGGCCTAAGCCCTTTTTTGGTTATAACCTAAATCCACTACTCATTCAGATTAAAATTTGTGCTCTAAACCTACACCGATATAACTATCATCTTGATCATTTGAATCAAATGAGTTGGCAGTGTAGAAAGCAAACAACTTAGTAGGCTTACCTAATTTGTAATCAGCGCCGACAGACCATGAATTACCTTTGTTTTCCATGTCTTGGTATTGGGCTTTTAAGGTCACATCATTGATACCATAAGCCGTGCTTAATACAAAGCCATCATCTTTGATACCACTGTCTAGTTTTTCTTGTTGCTGGTACATGCCACCAATGACTAGACCTGCTATTTTGCCCTGAACCGTGGCGCGAGCAGTGTCGTAACCTTTTACTTTTGAATCATAGGCAATCGCTGCATATATTGGTGTGCTTTTTAGGCCTGCATCACCGTACATAACAGCCATACTCACACCATCTTCACCAGTAGTGTTGTCACCAACAACTTGGTCTGAATCACCAGATGCAACATAAGTCACACCTGCTTGGAAATCACCAAACATTGGCGTGTAGTAAGTGGCCGTTTGTGCCATGCGGTTTTCACCTTTAAACATGGTCTTCATATCGCCAGCAAGGTCGTTGAACTGATCGACTTTACCTTGTGAAACTTTTAACATCGTGTCGTTACGACCAACAGATACGGCACCAAAGTTACCTTTTAAACCAACAAACTGGTTACGGGCTTTAAAGTTTTCTTTAGTATCGTCACCGGTATCGACTTCATACTCGATAGTGTAGAAAGCTTCAAGCTTCTGACTTAATTCGAACTCACCAGTCACACCAAAGCGTGATGCATTACTTTGAATAGTCGTTTCAGTTTCATCGTTAACATCATTTGATTGTGCTGTTACATTTAACTTGCCGTAAACTTGAAGAGGATCTGCGGCGTATGCACTTGAAGCTACTGAGACTGCCATTGCAGAGGCTAATAGAGTTTTACAAAAAACGTTCATCATTTCATCCTTTCGACGCTAAATTCGTCATGGTTATTGGTTTGGAACGAGCGGAATTCTGCCTCTAAAATGTTTCAGAAATATTTCACTACTTGATTAATGACTTATATTCGTCGACATTTCAGCGATAAAAATATTCGAAACCTAGCTATAACAGTAGTTTCAGGATGTTAAATTCAATTGTGACAATTTGATGAATTCTGATTTGTACGATTGCAATTAGCCTTGCAGAGCACTTTTTTGGAGGTTTACCGCTTCGCTTCTATCCCGTAAACTTAGCTTATTGTCTTTTTCTTCTTTAATTAATGAGAGCCTTCTATGTGGTTTAAAAATCTCACCTTGTATCGTTTCAACAAACCTTTCACAACCGACACTGAAACATTAGAAAATGCCTTAGCAGATTTCACCTTCTCACCTTGTTCAAGCCAAGATATCAGTAAATTTGGTTTCTCAAATGCCCTAGGTAAAAAAGGCCAGGCATTAGTACACAGCGCTGAAAACCGTCACTTACTCTGTGTCACGAAAGAAGAAAAAATTCTTCCAGGTCAAGTGATAAAAGAAGCGCTAGATGAAAAAGTGGCAGAGATTGAAGAGTTAGAAAATCGTAAAGTCACTAAAAAAGAAAAAGACACCATTAAAGACGAAATCACCACAACATTATTACCTCGTGCATTTTCTCGTCGTAGCCAAACTCATGCTCTCATCATGCCTGAGCTAGAGATGATTTTAGTCGATAGTTCTAGTGCAACCAAAGCAGAAGAACTATTAGCGTTATTGCGCAAAGCCTTAGGCAGCTTACCAGTTATCCCGCTAAGTTATGCCACACCAATCGAGTCAACGTTAACGCAATGGTTACAAGCGGGTGAAGCGCCTGCACCTTTTGAAATGCAGGATGAAGCCGAACTTAAATCAGACTCTGATGAAGGCGGTATTGTTCGCTTCAAACAACAAGTGCTGCAAGAAGATGAAGTACTAGCCCATATTGCAACAGGTAAGCAAGTGCACAAACTGGCATTACATTTTGGCCAGTCAATTGCCTTTTTGATGCAGTCTGATGCCAGTATTAAACGACTTAAGTTTTCTGAAGAGTTTAGAGCAGGTAATGATGAAGTTGGTACTGAAGATCCATTAGCACGTTTAGACGCTGATTTTGCCTTAATGGGCAGTGAGTTAGTGGCTTTCGTCAATGCGGTAAATCAAGCATTTGGTCCTTTAGAGCAGAGCGTCTAATACCATAAGGGTAACCCATGAAACTTTACGGTAGCTTTACGTCTCCTTTTGTTCGGCATTGCCGAATAGCCTTATTGGAATCAACATTAGATTATCAATTTATTGAAACAGATCAGGCTAGCAGCGCAAAGCTATCCCCAACTAAACGTGTACCTTTTTTACACGATGGTGAGCTATCGTTAACGGATTCAAGCGCTATCTTGCGCTACATCCGTCACAAGTCATCAAAAACGTACCTTGATACCGTGGTAGAACTAGATCAGTTTTGCATGATCAATACTGCGCTAGACAGTTCAATTAACTTGTTTTTCTTATCTCGTGATGGCGTTGATATTGAGCGTTTTGATTACACAATCAGACAAGCCCAACGCATTAACGCAACACTAGCTGAATTTGAAAAATTCGAACTACCGCTATACGGACCGTTTAATGATGTGCAATTGCGCTTAGGTTGTTATTTAAGTTGGGCGGTTTTCCGCCAACGGATTGATATCGAAGATTATCCAAAACTGAAAATATTTTTAGCCACAATAGAAAAAGAGCCATTTTTTATCGAAACGGCTCCACCGATGTAATCCTTGACATAAAAATGCCCTGTTATCAGGGCATTTTATTTTCTTCAATGCTGGTATCTCAGTGCTCAGAGCACTGTGACCCTAGTTGATTTAGTCAGTAGTGTTAATCCACTCACCCTCGTCATTAAACGGCCATTCAACCCCCAACCACGCTTTATAAAACGCTTTGTGCGCATCAGTCACCTTATCCACAGACGCAATTGATAAGTCACCTTTGGGTTGTTCCGTTAGGAGTAAACTCACTTCTTTTAAACGCTCATCCCTGAATATGCTTAGTTTAATCGTATCACCAACATTAAAATCATTAAGACGTTTAGTTAAACCATCCGCGGTAACCTTTAAACCATTAACCGCAACAATTTCATCTCCGGCAGCAACACCAGCATTCCAAGCTGGGCCATTTTTTAGCACACTTGCAATGATTAAATCGTTATATAAGCCAGACAACATCATTCCGGCATCTACTTCTGTTTTAGGAGATTGACCATAAGTTGTGATCAAACCAGCATGTGCCAACAAGTCATCAAAAGGTAAACTAAATGGTTGGTTTACATATTCAGTCCACCACGACTGGTAATCTTTACCAGAAAGGTTTTTTAAAATAGATTGCACGTCCGCGACGTTATAACTTAATGGAATTTTGTATTGTTGATAAAGCGCTTTATGGACATCTCTATATGAATGAGCAAGTTGCGTATCGCTTAGCAAACTAAAATCAAGTGCCATTGAAGCCAAGTAACCTTCAGAGTAAATATTCACACTGTGATTAACCGCATAATCGCCCCAAGTGCTACTCCACTGGCCTAAACTGGCTTCTGCTACAGATTGGACTTCACGACCTGGGTTATGTTGATTAAGCACAATACGTTGACTTAAATCGTCAAAGAACTCTTTGGCTGTTATCACTCCAGCGCGTAACAATAATTGATTTTGGAAATAACTGGTGGAGCCTTCAGCCATCCACAGTAAATCGGTCATATTTTCCGACTGATAATCATACGGAACCAGCCCTTGAGGTCGGTAAGCTTTAACATTCCAGGTATGAATAAACTCGTGCGAAGCGGTACTAATAAAACGCAAATAATCTTCCCGTTCACGAAAATTAAATCGTGGTAGTTGGATAATGGTAGAGTTGAGATGTTCTGTTGCGCCACGAGCACCACTGGTTGCATGCACCATGTAAACATATCGCTTAAACGGGTAATCAGGCCAAATAGCCGATGCCTGGCCACTGATTTTAGTGAGATCTGCGACAATTTTTTGAGTATCGTAATTGCCTTCGCCCCAAAATACCACGTCGTAATCACGACCATCAGCCTCAAAGCTGACATGCTGGTTTATGCCGGTTTCTATCGGTGAATCAACTAACACATCATAATTGGCTGCTTTAAATGAATGTGATGTGTTGCCTTTATCCATGCCAGAATAGCTTTTCCAACCTTCTGGTACTTCCATGTTGACAGTAACAGGTTGCTGACGAAATTCAGGGCTATACATAAAGACACCACTGGCATCTAAAAAAGCATGACTACTATCAATGTGACGTAAACGCTCACCAAGCTCATTGGCATGCAATTGATATGTAACCTTCACCGATGTAGGTTTAGTTAAGGCGATTTGCCATTCACCGCTGGCGGTACGCTTCCAAGGTAATGACTTCCCTTTACTGTCGGTCGCATTAAACAATCTTACTCCATCTGCAACCGGTAATACTTGATAACGACCCGTTCGCCATACCGGTAAATTAACCGTTAATACGTCCGAATCCGATTGAGGAAATGAAACACTCACTTGAGCTAAATGGTGTGTAGGTTGATTAATATCGATATGGTAATCGACATCTGCAAGTGCTGGCATTGCCCAACTCATCGAAAAAATGGCACTGCTGGTTAAAATTGCAAGAGAAGTAGGTTTCACTCTAGGTTCCTTCTGGTATGATTCTATTGTTTTTATTTTAAATTCCGAACAATTATAACGATCTAGACTCATTAACACAGTGGCAATTTGCAACTTAGTGAAAAACACTCTCTACGAACATCAGATCAACGTACGTTTATTTATTCATATCACGTGAAATGAAGTCCACGTTAACTAACACTATAAAAGGTATTTCTGACTATGCTGCGTTGCTTTTCTTTGGTCATATTATGTTCGATACTATTAAGTTCAATGGTTTCGGCAAGGGATATTGAGCAGCAAGAAATATTGTTCAAAGAAAATCCACAAAAGCTTTATACAAAGCTAATGAGGGCCACCGAGTTCCCGTTACAATTTTCAAATAATGTGGAGTTTGAGCAAGCCGCTAATGAATTAAGTTACCCTCCAAATGAACTCCATCGTGATTTAGAGCTATTAGCTAGGCTCAATTTAGAAGCAAAACTGACATCACCAACTAAATATCAAGATGCCGAATTGCTCATAACACAATTAGACACGATAGCATCAACCACACTTGAACAAGCTGTCGTCATTATGCTTAAAGCGCGGATTAAAGGGCGTCAAAACCAAGAATATAATCAGGTGATAGTTGAATATAATGATGCGCTGAATATGGTAAACACAGATGTCAGTTTAGAAAGCACGCTGTTTAAATCAACGCTTCATGAACAACTCAGCATGTTACATTCACTGCTCCTTCAACCTACTCCAGCATTTTCTCACTTAAATCGTTACCGCGATATTGCTTACCAATTACACAATAATTATTTTATCTCCGATGCCGAAACCCAGTTAGGTCGTTATTACAATCTTAATGGCGATCAAGCCAAGTCACTACAGCATTATAGTGAAGCATTTCGTTTAGCTAATAGCCTAGACTACCCAGGAATTAAAGCACATACACAACTTAATCTTGCGCGTACATACCGAGATTTAGAACAATGGGATGATGCACTAAAATATGCTCATAATGCGGCCGAAATACTTCAAGCGATAGGCCAAGATGTCTACTTAGCCGAGACCTTAACGGTTATCGCAATGATTTACGCAGGCCAAGATCAATGGAATAAAAGCATTGACTATTATTTAAATGTCCAGCAAGTCAATGAGCGTATGGGAAATGAAATAGCCATCGGACTCACCTACAACAACTTAGGCGAAGCTTACTTCAAATTAAATAATATCCAAGCAGCATTGAACGTAATGCAACGTGCAAATGATATATTTAGGGCTCGAAAAGTAGAACATTACTTAGTACACAACGAACTACTATTTGCCCAAATAAATACTAGTGAAGGCATGTGGAATGAGACGATTGATCATGCGAGTAAGGCTATTGAACTGGCTAAAAAGAAACATTTAAATGATGTGCAAACAGAAGCATTAGGCTATTTATCTACCGCATATCGAAAAACTAACAATCCCAACGCAGCACTTGCAACAGTCGATGCCATTGTTGAACTGATCAATACATCGCAAGAAAAAACCGAACAAACAAATGATTTCTCTGAACTCACTGAACAAAAACTAAAATTCGAGCTGGGTTTATTGCAAAATAAACTACAACAACAAACTGCGAAAAATAAATACAATCAATTTATCATTTTAGTATTAATTCTCGGTTTTAGTATTGCGATTATCGTGTTGATATTTATCTACAGAAAATTTCAGCAACGAAATACTTTATACCTTAACGCCCAACGTTTAAATACCATAGACCCAATAACACAAGCACAAGGTTACAGGGCGTTTATTCAACGGATAAGCACACTAAAACACACAGAATCTAAAACGCTTGCGTTAGTGAATATTAATAAATTAAACAATATTGATATTCAGCTTGGGCTCACTGAGTCTGTAGTATTAATGCAACATTTTAATAGCCAGTTCTGTAAACATCTAGATACTGAAGTTTTTATCATTCGTTCAGGATTAATTGCATGTTATTTCGATAAGCAATATAACGCAGAAAATATCCTACATGCTGTCATTGAGTGTCTTAAACAATTACAAGAGACCCAATTTACCATTCCTAACTTTGCTAGCCTATCCGCGGTTCAACATGCCAGTATTGGCCACATTAATTTACCATTACTGGGCAACCCAGATGCCAGCATCAGTGCAGAATTACAATTTGAAACATTGCAATTCGCACTAGCTGCAGCAATGGAGATAACAGAGCAACCCGCTTATGTTTCATTGCGACCACTTAATTTTGCACCAGCGGCTGTTTTTATGCGCCCACTATATTTAAATCTGACTCAAGCACTTAATCGCGGCATCATTCGTGCGGAAAGTAATCGGAACACCCAAGATATCAACTGGCCGAAAAACTAATCGTTTAATAAATATGCAATTGTAGCCCGTTATGAGATTTTGTACGGTAATTGGATTTGCTGCACAACATTATTGAGATAACATTACTATAATGTTAATCGATGATAGGTTAGTTACTATAAATTCCATTTGCTGTCTAAATTAATATCCCAATCACGGCAATAGATGCCTTTAGTTGAAAATGAGAGCAGGCACTGCAAAATGAAAGAGTCAAATACAGCGATAACTCAAATTTCGTTGATGAAGCAAAAGCTCCATGCAGCTAAACTTGCTCTGGAAGAGATTAATACCGATCGCAATGATAAATTGAAAACATTAATTCAATTTATCACTCATCTGAGTCTTGCTTGTAAAGGGCAAAATTTAGAACTCGATAATAAACTGGCTAAATTGCGCCATCATATGCACGATTTTGAGCAAATTGACGAAGCACTACCAGAACTCGTCGATATCGAAAGATTATTAAAATCTCAATATAACCATACAATGACTCGTTTAGAAGACAGTCGTAATGGGCTCAATCGAGTGATCCGTCAGATCCAACGAATTAACTCTGCTCCAGATAAATTAAAAAAAGAAATCACCTACTTTAAGCAAGAATTAGGCAAACCATTCCATACAGTATGGGAATATATCCCTAAAGTAGAAAAACTGATTTTTTTCTACGAAGAAATTTTAAAACATGAATTTGCAGATGCCGACAATTACGAGATCTTGCCTCACCATGTTCAGCTAGCTAAAGAGCTTGCCGCTAAAATTGCTGAAATTGAATTTAGAAAAGATCAACGCGACCAAATTCTAGTTATAAAAGAAGTGTTACTTGGTGATATCAGCTTAAATAACTTACTGGAATCTTACCAATCGATATTGAGCCTGCTGTTAGAGAATATTGCTCGCGAAAAAACCGCATCACAAGACTTTTTATTTGCCCTCAATGATGCTCTAACTATCGTTCGCGATGTGGTCAATAACACCCATAACAATAACCAACGTTGTGAGCAACTTAAAGGCCAATTAAATAAAGAAATCAATTTACGCGTCAATAACGCCGACGAGTTAGTGGTAGATGCCTATGATCTTAGCCAATTAAAGATTCAACTGACAGTGCAGTTATCTTCACTTCGCGATTCACTGTCTCGTAAAGAGGCTTTAGAACAACGTGAGCAAACCATCTTACGTAAATCAATAGAGTCAATGCGTAAAGAGCTCAATTCAATGAGCCAGGAAGCGAATAGTTACAAAGAAAAGCTATTTGAACATCAAAAGCTCAACCTTCTCGATCCGCTTACCCAATTGGCAAACCGTACAGCATTAGAAGATCGCATGGAGCAAGAATATCGCAACCATGTCCGCTTTAAAACACCATTGTGGATAGCAGTTACAGACATAGACCACTTTAAAAATATTAACGATAACTTTGGCCACAGTACCGGCGATAAAACCCTGCAAGTCATCGCTATGGCATTAAAAAATTCATTACGTGATAGTGAGTTTGTCGCTCGTTATGGCGGTGAGGAATTTGTATTACTATTACCTGATGTTACTGATGAGCATATCTCTCAATTATTGAATCGAGTAAGAGAGAAAATCAAAAATATTCCGTTTAAGTTTAAAAATCAGAGAATTACAGTTACATTATCTATAGGTGCTGCACAAGTCATGGAAAACGAAACGCTTGAAGAAGCTTTCGAAAGAGCCGATGCTGCATTATACCAAGCAAAAAACAACGGCAGAGACCGAGTCGTAATTGATATCTAGCCCATCCCAAGACGATTTTCTTTGGGCTCGGCATCAAATACTCGAGTCCAAAGGAGTTGCTTATGATAGTAAAAATTAGTCCACGAGGTAGTCTAGATCAGCTTTCTCAATTAGAAGTCGAGCGCCTAAAACAAGGCGCAAAAAGTGACCTTTATCAATTATATCGAAATTGCTCACTCGCAGTGTTAGCTTCAGGGCTTATCAGCGACAGTTCAGAAGAACTGTTTACTCGCTATGAATCTTTTAGCCTTAATATTTTACAGCGCGAAAGAGGCATACAAATTGAACTCATCAATCCTCCTCTACAAGCCTTCGTCGACGGTGAAATAATTGTCGGTATTCAAGAACATTTGTTTGCAGTACTCCGCGATATTATATACATCAGCAACAAGTACGAAAATTTAAAGCATATTGATTTAAGCAATGCTAGCCACATTACCAATGTTGTGTTTGATATTTTACGCAATGCTCAAGCTATCTCGCCAATGAAAGATCCTAATGTCGTCGTTTGTTGGGGAGGACACAGCATCAATGCAGTTGAATACCAATATACCCGTGATGTCGGCTACCAACTAGGGCTTCGTAGATTAGATATTTGCACCGGTTGCGGCCCTGGCGCAATGGAAGGCCCAATGAAAGGCGCAGCAATAGCCCACGCAAAACAACGTGTTCATAATGCCCGTTATATCGGTTTAACCGAACCCAGTATTATTGCAGCAGAACCCCCCAACCAAATTGTTAATGAATTAGTTATTTTACCCGATATAGAAAAACGCCTAGAAGCCTTTGTCCGTTTAGGCCATGGTATTGTCATTTTCCCTGGCGGAGCCGGAACGGCTGAAGAATTACTCTACTTTTTAGGTATTTTATTAAATAAAGACAATTGCCATGCATCCTTTCCACTCGTGTTAACTGGACCAGCTGAAAGTGCAGAGTATTTTACCGTTATCGATGAATTTATTGGGGCGACATTAGGCGCAGAAGCACAGAGCAAGTATCAAATCATTATTGATGATCCAGCCAAAGTGGCGCAAATAATGAAGCAAGGAATGGAAGAGGTAAAAATCTACCGTAAAGAAAAATGCGATGCTTACCAGTATCAATGGTCTCTCAAAATTGAACCCGAATTTCAATTACCCTTTGCGCCGACCCATGAAGTTATGGCAAATTTAAATCTCTATTTTCAAGAAAACAAGGCAGAGCTTGCCGCTAACTTACGTAAAGCGTTTTCAGGTATTGTCGCTGGTAATGTAAAAGGCGACACCATCAAGTTGATTCAAGAGTTTGGTCCCTTTAAGATTGAAGGTGATGCTAAGCTTATGCTCATGATGGATAAGCTATTAAACGCTTTTGTTAAACAACAACGAATGAAACTGCCAGGAAGCGCTTACGTGCCCTGCTACGACATAATAAAAACAAATGAATAAACTACTCATAATTGACGGACTCAACCTCGTACGCCGCATTCATGCGGTGTTACCTGATGAAAACGATATTACTAGCGTTCAAGAACGCGTTTTAGCTGCATCTAAAAAAATGTTGCTGCAACATCAACCAACCCATTGCATGGTCGTTTGGGATGGCAATGAGCCATCCTGGCGCAAAACACTGTACAGCGATTACAAGAAAGGTCGTAAACCCATGCCAACGGCATTAAGTGATGGCCTGGTAAATATCAAAGCCACACTTGCAGAACACGATATCAACTCCTTTGACGCTCAATCTGAAGCCGATGATGTTATCGCCACCATTGCGATGAAAATGATCAGCAACAAGGGAGAAGTGATTATCGTGTCAACCGACAAAGGCTTTAGCCAGTTACCAACTAAAAACCTCACCTTGTGGGATCATTTTAATCAACAGGTTTTTGATGTTCAGCAATATGAAAAGAAACTGGGAATAGAGCAATACCAAATGCTCGACTTTATTGCACTAGCAGGTGACAGCGGCAATAAAATACCTGGCATTATGGGGATAGGCCCAAAATCTGCAGCTGATTTACTCAATAAATTTAGAACGCTGGCTAATTTATATCGCTCTTTAGATAACCTTGGCGCCAAGCAAGCACTTAAATTAGCCGAAGGAAAAGAGATAGCCAGAATTAGTTATAAATTAGCCCAATTGCAATGCGATATTCCACTGAATATTAATTTGAAACAATTTAGGATCAATCCGATAACAAACTAATGTCATAATAAGCTAACTGCCACTCTGGATAAAGGATGGGCTATAGCGTTAAAACGAATGTATTTAGAGTCTGCTATATCACTCTTGCCACGGATGTTACCAAGGGGTTTACATCATAATAGCAGGTTTATGGTAAGCCGATACAATGCAGGTAGCGGAACTAAATACTAGATGATAACCGTTTATTATCCAGAGTTGAGCTTACATACAGTCAACGACATTTATACCATAATGGATTATCCAGATTATGAACAATAAAGTGACATATATCATCGGTGGAATTTTCACTGCCTATTTACTGTTTGTTGCCGTGGTGATTTTTGTTTATGAACCACAGCCAGAAGACAGAGCTTGGGATGATCGCCAGGCGTTCAATTTACAAAAAATGAGCGAAGTCAGCTTTGGTCAAAGCCTTGATGAGATCCGAACATTATTAGGCAGTGCAGATTTTGTCGAAGCCAAAACCGGCATAGATGGACAATATCAAGTGATGTATTACCGTACCCACCATATAAAATCAGACGGTGAAACCACTAAAGAAGAGTGCACGCCATTGTTATTCAGAGATAATCTGCTAATTTCATGGGGACAAGACACTGAAGATCAATATTTTGCTGTGCCAATAACCCATCAAGATCCGCAATAACTCGTTCTATATCTGTGGTATCAATAACAAAAAACGCCCTATTTGTATCAGCATAGGGCGTTTTTTTGTTCATTTAGATAAACATTGATAGCTGTTTAATCTACTTTTTTATATTCCTGATAAGCTTCACCCTGGCGAAGCCAATTAGGGGTTTGCTCACCTTTCAAGTAATGATCGAAGTACTGCTTCATCTTAATGGTATAATCAAGTTTATTGGGATACTTTTTCAAATGATGTGGCTCATCTTCATATTGTAAAAATACCACATCCTTGCCTGCACGACGCATTGCTAGATACAACTCAATCCCCTGCTCCCAAGGCACTGCATCATCTTTATCACCAAACATAATCATCATGGGTGTTTGGATGCGATCAACATAAAAAATAGGCGAGTTTTCAATGTACCTTTGTGGTGCTTTGAACAAACTCTCACCCATTCGACTTTGACCGGTTTCATATTGAAATTGTCTTGCTAACCCTGAACCATGGCGAATACCACTGTAAGCACTGGTCATATTCGACACCGGAGCACCAGTAACAACCGCTTTAAAGATATTGGTTTGGGTTACCGCATAAGCACTCTGATAGCCGCCCCAAGAATGCCCTTGAATACCAACAGCATCAGGATCGGCAACTCCCATCGCTATCAATTTTTGTACGCCAGCGGTCAAGGCTTTAACTGAGGAAATCCCCGGATAACCAATCTCAAAACGAATATCAGGTAAGAAAATCGCATATCCATTATCTGCATACCAAGCAAAGTTAGGTCGATGATTGAGTTTCATATCAGGAAACGCATGCAACCTATCACTCATAAAACGATAGAAATACACTAAGGTTGGATACTGTTTACCGGCTTGGTAATTTGTTGGCTTAATGAGGACTCCATCCATGTTAACGCCGTCACCATCTCGCCAATGTACTAGCTCCGCATTGCCCCATTTAAAGGGTTTACGCTGCTTATCCAGTTGGGTCACCTGTTGGGCGTTCTGTGGTGAGGTATTAGCTGCAATATACAAATCAGGATACAAACCATAGCGCTGTTTCGAAAACACCACTGTCGAGGCTTTATTCGCTCTGGCAAGCAACGTTAATTTACTGTTGCTTTCGGTTAAGCGCTTCACACCCGCTATGCCAATTTGAGCGCTAAAAAATCCGTCTGCTTTTGATAGATGACTATAACCCTGCAATAGTACAATTTCAGCATCACTCACTACCGCGGGTAACAATTCATCCTTCACTAAGCCAACTAGCCTGAATTGAGTTTTCTGCTTTCGCCCCTCGCCATTGGTTAGCATAAACCCTTGGTTAGATGTGGTACTAAACTGCCATACATCATATTTATCATAAACGGTTATCGCACTATCATCGGCTAACCAAGGGCCAAAACCGTAACCGGGTGCAGCACTGGGATAGTCATGATCTTCATCAGCAAAAGGTGTCGTAATATTAGCAGTCAAATTAACTCGACGTTGAGATGCAATATCTAACAGAAACACGTTACCTTGCTGATAATAAGCCAGAAACTTAGCATTCGGTGACAGTGTAGGCATTGCATCACTGGGTTGCTGAGTTAACACAGGAATTTTATTACCGTTGTTTACATCAACCAAATACACATCACGATAAAAGCCTGCCCAGGTGATCATTTTTTGATATGGCACATCAGAACTGGCCAATAAAAAACGTGCTTGTTCACCGTAAGTGACATCTGGCACCATTTTATCGGCTAACTGGACTAACTTATTTGAATCTAAGTGTAAAACGGCTAAATAAGTGCGCTTTAATTCTTGCTCATATTCTTTGACTTCTTGAGGCTTAATTTTGGCATCATCTCCATGCCAAATACGTAACTGCTTTTTTGCCGTGATAATATTTGGATTAAAGACATCATTGGCATTTTGATAATCAGCTAATTCAGCTTGCTGTGCGACTTTGGGGACTCGACCAACATACAAACGTTGGCCGTCTTTTGAAAACTGTAAGCTTGAGTACTGGTTATATGTCCAACCTTCAGACTGAGCAAATTGCTGTTGTTTATTCTGCTCTACATCAATAAGCAACATATCATGCTCACGGCCATAGCGTGTCGAATTCGCGGCACCTTTCGTCACGGCAACGTATTGACCATCATCGCGGATCGCTAATGCTTCAATATGTTCATCGCTACTACCATAAAGCTGACGCTGTTTTTGGTCATCCAATGTCACCAATACAACTTGATGTAGTTGATTTTCACCTTGATTGACGACTGCAACAAAATGCTTCCCAGTTTTATCAAAAGCGAATTGTGTCACATCAGATACCTGCGAGTGTTGATTGGTAGCCAAATTAATTAACCGAATATCAGCACCTTTATCAGCCTCCTCAATTTCAGCATGAGTCTCATCTTCAGACTTAGCCATTTTTTTAGCGGCAATAGATTCGGGGCTAATAGATTCAGAAGCTTTAGACTCTGAAGCAATGGATTCAACAGCCATAGATTCCGATAATTCAGATTTCTCATTCGTAGACTCAGGCTTGTTAATTTTAAATTTTAAAACTAAAAAATGACCATTGTCGCTAAATAGGGCAGATTCAACATTCTCAAACGTCTGTTGCTTACCACTTTGAGTATTCAGTAAGACCACTTCATGGGGTAAATCGGCTTTCTTCTTGGTTTCTCGCTCAAATAAGTTCGCTTCAATGGTCGCCAACACAAATTTGCCATCAGCACTGACATTCACATCGGTGCCATTGGCAATTTCATACTGTTTACTGTTATCACTAAAACGGATTAATGCACGACTATCGCCTCTATCAGGAGTAGCCTGTACCGCAATCACTTTACCATTATCAGAAATAACCGGCTGTTGTAAGGTTTCAAAATGCATAATGTCATCAAGGGACAGTGCACGTTGTGGAGCCGCATGGGCATTAAATGACAGACAGACTGCCAATGGAATTAAATTGAATAATTTCACAGTTTTCCTCTAATGGTAACGTTAATTGATTATTGTTATAGATCACCGTAATAGATCATCGTGTTGGATTATCTCAATATTGACTAGCTAACGTTAAGCCAACCAGCAAAAGACATGACATGCGACCAAAGTCGTCTTTATAAAAAATGCTTACAGAATAAGCTAATGCTGCCAATAAAACATTGAACCGCAGATAAATCTTCAGCATTAAGGTACTTTACAAGTAAACGATTTGTAATAAAGGTTCATAGTAAAACAATCAAATTAGAATTGACTTAAAAATAACGGAAATAATGTGATAATACTCACTATTTTCTGTAAATAAACATTAAAAGTCGTTAAAATACGCCGCAGAAAAACGACGCTTTTTATCGTCACCTAGCCGTGCCATATATGCGGTCTATCAATTGCAGTAACCACAACCGTGGAAGGACTATTCATGTCAAAACGTACAATAACCGTGATCCCAGGTGATGGGATTGGCCCAAGCATTATCGATTCAGCATTGAAAATCCTCGACAAAGCAGGATGTAACTTTGAATATGAATTTGCAGATGCAGGGTTAACGGCGTTAGAAAAGCACGGTGAATTAGTACCACAACGTACATTAGACCTTATCGAGAAAAACCGCATTACGCTTAAAGGACCTTTAACCACACCTGTCGGTGAAGGTTTTACCTCTATTAATGTAAGCTTACGTAAAAAGTTCAGTCTTTATGCTAACGTGCGCCCGGTGATTTCATTTAAAGGAACCCAAGCGCGTTATGAGAACATTGATATCATTACCGTGCGTGAAAACACTGAAGGTATGTACTCAGGCTTAGGTCAAAAAATCTCTGACGATGGTCAAACAGCCGAAGCGACCAGTATTATTACTCGTCAAGGTGCAGAGCAAATCACCACATTTGCTTACGAACTTGCTCGTAAAGAAAATCGTAAAAAAGTGACTATCGTTCATAAAGCTAACATCATGAAATCAACTTCAGGTTTATTCTTGAAAGTGGCACGTGAAGTGAGTCTGCGTTACCCAGACATCACCACCGAAGAAATGATTGTTGATGCCACTTGTATGAAACTGGTTATGAATCCTGAAAACTTTGATGTTATCGTGACCACTAACCTATTTGGCGACATTTTGTCTGACTTATGTGCCGGTCTTGTAGGCGGTTTAGGCATGGCTCCAGGTGCAAACATCGGTCGCGATGCTGCTATATTTGAAGCGGTACACGGCAGTGCACCAGATATCGCAGGTAAAAACTTAGCTAACCCAACCTCGGTAATTTTAGCGTCGATTCAAATGCTAGAATACCTAGGTATGTCTGATAAAGCTGAGATGATCCGTAGCGCAGTATCGGCTGTGATTGAAGAAGGCGACCGTACGACTCGCGATTTAGGCGGCACTCACGGCACTACCGACTTCACTCAAGCAGTACTCGAGCGTCTAGGATAATTGTTAATGGTTACGTTAATAGTTACGTTAATGACTGAGTTATCTGTCATTAACTAAAAAGCCCCTTATGCAATGTTGCATAAGGGGCTTTTTGTTAGCGGCGCAATAGTATTTTTATGCGTAGCTCACACCCTTTTCAGGGAATATCCATAAATGCACGGTCACTTCATCGCGGTCATGATAAAGGTGCTTACACTGCATTTTAAAATCAATTTCATTTTCAGTTAAAATGGCACCAATGGTTTCTAAAATCACGCTAACTTCTTTATAGCGGCTTTTCATGGGTAACTTAAGATTAAAAATAGCTTCTTTAAACCAACCATTAATCGCCCATGCTTCCATTAATTCAGCAACTCGGGCTGGCTTTTCAACCATATCACACACTAACCAATACACATTTTTACGCGGTGGCTCAAAACGAAAACCATCTGCACGGTAATGCTTAACTTGGCCTGTTTCCATCAATTTTGGATCCATTGGACCGTTATCAACGGCAGCAACCATCATCCCGCGGCGAACTAATTGGTAAGTCCAACCACCAGGACAAGCGCCTAAATCAACAGCATTTAACCCACTACGACAACGTGTTTCTTGTTCTTCTTTAGTTAAAAAAGCTCCAAAAGCTTCGTCTAGCTTAAGGCTTGAACGACTAGGCGCATCTGCAGCCATTCTTAACCGAGGAATACCCATAAAGTGTGGCGAACTATTGTGGCTTAACGAATAACCCGCATACGCTTTGCCAGGCCCGATAAAACACACATGAATAATTGGACGGCGGTCACTCTCAGCGTTAAGCAATGCGCCGCTCTTTTTTAAACCTTGACGTAACGGCACTGTCAATTTGCGACAAAATGCAGATAATTCTTTTGCTTCATTGGTGTCAGGCGTTTCAACGCGTAGCTCACCACATTTTGACAGTGCGGCCAATGAAGCCACAATAGGCCCTACTCGATCTTGTTCAGGCAAATCACTCAACAACTCACCAGCGGCAAACATCTGACGCGCAAAAACTAATGAACTAAGCGCCAATTCCTTAACTAACGTATCGGCACCATTATCGTCAAAACATTGATAGATCACATAGGCATCGTTGATGTTGGTTTTAACAAAACCACCCACATTTAATTCAGTTGCCCGTTGTTGAATTTCTGCCGCACAGTCTTTTTCATAGCCTGAGCGACAAAATAGGAATAGGTTTTTCATTTGGAGCCTTAGCGTAAGGATATTCGCATAATAGCGAGACAATAATCTCGCTATTATACTCAAAAATGCTCAAGGTGGGAGAATTTAGCTAAGGCATTATTCTGCTGATTTTGCATGCCAAATCGCCGCAGCAAATAACAACCACCCCACTAAGAAGCATAACCCGCCCATAGGCGTAATTGGGCCAATCCATTTAGCCCCCGTAAAGGCATAAAGGTATAGCGAACCAGAAAACAATATTATCCCGGCAATAAAGCTATAAGCAGCCCAGTTGATCAACTTAGATGGGATCCAATGAGCAGAAAAAGCCAACGCAATCAATCCGAAGGTATGATAAAACTGATAATCGACCCCGAGTTTAAAAATACTCACTAATTCCGGTGGTGCGATAGTTTTAAGCCCATGAGCAGCAAAAGCACCCAGTGCTACAGCCATAAAACCACTTAATGTGGCAAACAATAATAGACCTTTATTCATTTTACTTAACCTCATACAACATAAATCGACAATGCATCATACTATTGAAGTAAGCTGATTTTCGTGACTTAAACCATCACCGTTAGTATTCATGTAGTGTTAATATTGATGCTAGGGTTGATCAAGCTATCAGCAAAGTAGACGCCGCATATGCGTAAAACATAGCGTTACAGCATTAACCTAATCGGGTAATAAACTGACTAATATTCTCGATGGCATGATCAAGATTGCCCTCAAGGGTATAACCAGAAGATTTTCGCGGTTGCAAACTATGGTCACCATCACCAATCCAACAGATTTCAGCATGTTCACCCAAAGCCCAATTGGGTACTTGTTGAAGATCGCCAAATTTATCTCGCTCACCTTGAACAATCAGCATCGGAATTGAATTGTGCTGAATAGGCGCAAGTCGTGGTTCTCCACCTTTGAGAGGAATAAAAGGGTAGCCCAAACACACAATGGCACTAATTCTATTGGCTACATCTTTAACAAGAGGTTGTTGTAATTGATGGTCTGAGCTGGTCAATATTGCCGACATACGGCCACCCATTGACTTACCCATTAAGATTATCCGCTGACAATTGATAAGCCCAAGAGCCATTTTTTGTTGAATATCTAGCAGCACCTGTTCATAGTGCGCAAGTAATTTAGGTGCTCGATCAGGCGGACGACGTTTACCATCTTGCATATTGGCTTGCATATACAAGAAATTAAATCGGTACACTTGATAGCCTTGAGCGATTAACTTATCGGTCATCGAGGTCATATATTGATGATGCATATTCGCACCAGCACCATGAGCAAAAACAATCAAGGTGTCACTTTTAGAACCTTGCAAAAGAAAATCATCAGCTAACACTGGCGTATTATCCGGTAAGCAACTCACTACGCGACTCCTCTGCAAACATATCAACCATCCACTCTCTAAAAGCTGAAATTTTACCTATTTCAGAATGATTTTGCTGACACACTAAATAATAAGCATCTTTGCTCACCAGCACCTCAGAAAACGGGCACACTAAGCGCCCTGCTTTGATATCAGGTCTTGCTAGTACGCTATATCCTAATGCCACACCTTGGCCATGCGCAGCAGCTTGCAGCACTAATGAAGAATGGCTAAATATCGGTCCTTGATTGACATTGATGTCAGTGACGCCACATTGCCTAAACCATGCCTGCCAATCTTGACGGCTGGAATCATGTAATAGGGTATGGAGCTTTAAATCGCTAGGCTGAATTAATGGCTTAGGGCCATTGAGTAATAATGGTGAGCATACTGGAATCAGCACTTCATTACGCAGTTTATCAGCACGTAATCCAGGCCAGTTACCTTGACCGTAATAAATCGCCACATCGACATCATCGGTTAACGAACTGGCATCACTGTCTACCGCTTTAATACGCACATCAATATCAGGATTTTTTTCGCTAAATTTAGCTAAACGAGGCACTAACCATTGAATAGCAAAACTCGGAGACATACTCACCGTTAACGATCCGACCGCGCTTCGGGCAAGCAGACGATTAGTAGCCTCGCCGAGCTCAATAAAAATGTCTTTAATGTCCAGAAAATAGCTTTGCCCTTCTTCTGTTAACAATAATGATCTGTTTTTACGCCTAAACAGTTTTAGCCCTAAAAAATCTTCTAATGCTTTAATTTGATGACTCACTGCAGCCTGAGTGACAAACAACTCTTCTGCGGCGCGGGTAAAGCTCAAATGTCGTGCTGCAGCTTCAAATGCTTTAACTGCATTCAAAGGAGGTAATCGTCTAGACATAGTGATCAATCTCTCGTTTTTTAATTAGTTTTTCTAATGATTATCGTTATTTTTTGTCGTTTGTAAAGAACACTGTGTTTGGTTAAATTAGCATCATTGAAAATACAGTTGGACAATCTCTACGATGTTACTGGGATAGTCCGGCAAATGTGACTTATTAGCCTGGAGGCTCACCCCCAATGTTCAACCTAAACACTATTTTTGCAGTCGCGTTAACATCCATAACGGGTTTATCTTCTGCTCAAGCGACTGAACTAGAACCTATCGATATGATCGATTTACATGCTGAATTATCGCAAAGCATTGAAGCGATGCAAATTGATATCAATTATGATGTTAACAGCATTTTAGTTGCTGACAATGATGAACAACAAAAAACTTCAGAAGCGGTTCAAGCTAATTAGAGCCAGTTCATCTTAAGCACGTTACTGAGACAATAAAAAACCGCATTAAATGCGGTTTTTTATTGTCTGTGATTCGTCGCACTCGAAGCGTATTACTGCTCCAGCTCACCGCTTCAACCAACACGAAAGAGGATAAGTCACCCAAATAGCTCCAAGTCACAACACCGTAAAGACGGTGTCGTTTCGAAGACTTAAGGACGATACACTTTAACGTTAGTATAGCCTTGCTCTACAAGGTATAAGGCTTGCAGCTTACTCATCACACCACGGTCACAATACAATAAATACGTTTTAGACTTATCTAAATCGGCAAATTGGGTCGCTAACTTAAAGAATGGAATCGCTTTAACCATTACATTATCAATTAATAATGGGCTACGTTCTTCTTCTTCAGGAGCACGAACATCAATGATTATTTCACCTGAAGCTACGTCTTTAACCGTTTCAGTTTCGGTCACTTGTTGGTTCATTTCAGCTTCAATATCACGAATATCCATTACCACTGCAGATGCTACTACACGGTCGATTAAATCTTCAGAGAATTTCAGCTCTTCTGCTTCAACCTTAGATAATACCGCTTTAACTGTAGGTTTTTGTGAAATCACACCACAATACTCGGGAATAGACTTCGCAAAATCTTCAGTGCCAATAATACGGCTCTGATTAATAATATCTTGTTTATCCATTGCGATAAGCGGGCGTAAAATCAATAAATCGGTACTGCGATCAATAACATTTAGGTTAGTCAGTGTTTGGCTTGATACTTGACCTAAGCTCTCACCTGTTACTAACGCTTGAATACCGTATTTGTCAGCAATACGTGTCGCTGCACGCATCATTACACGTTTAAGTACCACACCCATTTGACCGTTATCAATACGCTCTAAAATCTCTTCAACCACGGGCTCGAATGGCACTGACACAAAACGTACTTTGTGAGACTCACCGTACTTTTTCCACAGGTGATACGCGACTTGCTTAACGCCAATTTCGTGCTGAGCGCCACCTAAATTAAAGAAACAGTAATGGGTACGAGCGCCTTTCTTAATAAACTGAAAACTCGACACACCAGAATCGAAACCACCCGAAATAAGTGACAACACATCTTCTTGTGTCGCCATAGGAAAACCGCCCAAACCTTGAATGCGACGTTCAACCATGTAAAGCTTATCTTGATTGATTTCAAGATTAACGGTTACGTCAGGGTCTTTAAGTTTTACCCCTAGCGCCTCAGTGTGTTGATTTAATCCACCACCGACATAACGCTCAACATCAATTGAATTAAAGTCGTGATTACCAGAACGTTTTACGCGGACACAAAAAGTTTTACCGGCAATTTCATCACGGTATTTAGGCAAAGCTTGCTGATAA
Source organism: Shewanella sp. SG44-2 (assembly GCF_014164215.1). Classification (NCBI taxonomy): domain Bacteria; kingdom Pseudomonadati; phylum Pseudomonadota; class Gammaproteobacteria; order Alteromonadales; family Shewanellaceae; genus Shewanella; species Shewanella sp. SG44-2. Next base: position 54,418 of record NZ_JACJEU010000016.1, on the reverse strand, counting down.
ATATGATCGATCGAATCAAAACTGTACTCACTCACTTGCACCACATGAGCAATACCTGGAATACAAGCTAGTCGCTCTGCAAAAACGTCACACAATTCAGGTTTATCGCTCGGTACTTGCACGATGATACGATCGTATAAACGTTGTACTTTTGCACCTTCATCCACATTTTTAAGCACATTACGTATATTAGTTTCAAGCATTTTGGTAAAGCGCATTCTTACCGACTTGCTCTTCATCATAATTTCAGGGTACAGCTTTACAATAAACTTCATGGGGCGTCCACAGGTATAACCATCACAATAAAACTACACTCGGTGTTACTCGGTAAAGAGATAGTAATACATTGATAATAAATAAAAAAACAGCAAAGCTCTGTCTACTCGGTTAGCTTAAGCCATCAAGCGCAGAGTAAAGCGTATGCAATAATTTGCGGATTATACCAAAGGATGCCTATTAACCAAACATATTCACTTTGTTTATCTGTGATTCGTCATAGGTCGAGACATAGTTGATAGTGTTCGGCTTGTGAATATCGATAGCTAAAAGCCATTTTATGACTAAAAACCATATTGCTAGAACAAAAAAAACGCAACCTCGTTAATCTACAGAGATTGCGCTTAACATTTGATGGCAAACTATTTAGTCACTATTATTTCATTCGACTCTTTAGCTTTACCTTGCTCGATGGAGATTTCAACACGACGGTTTCGAGCTTGATTTTCATTGGAATCATTGGCGACTAATGGTCGGTTAGATGCCTCTCCAACTACTTTCATCCTGGATTCATCAAAACCAGAGACTCTTCTTAACTCATGAGCCACAGCAACAGCTCGTTGAGTTGATAATTCCCAGTTTGAACTGTAAAGCTCATTATTGATATCTGCACCATCAGTGTGACCTGACACAGTAATAATGCCGGGGACATCTTTTAATAACTCACCAATAGAGCGCACAATCGGTTTGAACTTAGGTTGTAAAAAACCTGATCCAGAAGCAAACGAGCCTTTCTCACGAATACGAATAATAATTTGTTGGCCTAAAGATTCAATTTCAATGGCACCATCAACAATTTCTTCATTGAGTTTTTCAGCCATTTTTTTAACTTGATCATTAATGTTTTCTTGCGAAGAGGCTGCGTCTTTTTTAACAGCTTCAGCTTCTTGTTGCGCTGTTGCGGCTGCATTGCCACCACGTTGCTCACCGCTTTGCTTTTGAGTACCACCAGCACTGTCTTCTTCACCCGCCTGATATTCTATCGTCGGCTGAGTCATTTCATTGGTTTGTTGATTAATGATCTCAATGGGCGTGGGATCGGGGCGACCAGGGCGGAATTCAAGCGCAATAACAGACGTCCCCTTAGGAATGTCTTTCACTTCAACTTTATTTTGCACCCCGAATGCATACTTCATAGAGCCAGCAATTTGTTTAAACTTCATCACGTCCATTTCAGAGAACGCTAGCAACAACACGAAGAAACACATCAGCAACGACATTAAGTCTGCAAATGTGGCCAGCCACATAGGGGCGCCAGCGGGTGGACAATCACACTTGGCCTTAGCCATGAGTTACTCTCCGTCCGTTGTATCAATTTTTCGCAGACTTTCAGCCAAATAATTCTTCAAAAATCCTTCAATAACTCGTGGGTTCTGCCCATCTTGAATCGCTAAAACCGCATCCATAATTAAATTACGATTAAGCAATTCTTCGTTCATTCGTAATGATAATTTATCCGCCATCGGGATGGCGATCATGTTGGCAATCACCGCACCATAGAGAGTTGTTAACAATGCAACTGCCATTGAAGGGCCAATGGATTTGGGGTCGTCCATGTTAGATAGCATCGCCACTAAACCAACCAAAGTACCAATCATGCCCATTGCAGGTGCCACATCGCCCATGGCTTTAAAAATACCCACCCCGGTTTTGTGACGTTCTTCAGTTAATGCAATGTCTTTTTCTAATGCGTTGCGCACCACATCACCGTCATGGCCATCAACTAACATATCAACGGCTTTTTGCATAAAGGTGTTGGTAATAACCGCTTCTTCTAATGCTAAAAAACCGCCCTTACGGGCAGCATCAGCCATGGTGACAGCTTGTTCTATCAAGTCTTCAGGCTTATCTAATTTAAACATGAAGGCTTTCATACCAATCTTTATTGAACCTAAAAATTGCTTTAGGTTAAATTTCATCATCACCACAAATAAAGAGCCTGCCACAACAATCAAAATTGACGGTACATCGATAAATAATCCGATACCACCACTGGTGATCATTGCACCAATAATAAATGCAAAAGCACCGATAATACCTATTAGGGTAGCTAAATCCACAACCTCTCCTCAATCGCAGTCATTACGCTGCGTATTTGTGCTACTTCCACCGTGCTGTTAGCGCACGTTATACGACCCGAATAATCCGTCAGCATTTTGTGTTGATAACAATGCCCATCGTTATGTATTACAGCAAAAGTTTCAATACTATTTTTCGCTAGTAATGTTAAATCATGACTTGTTATCGGACAAACTTGGCTCAAGTTTAGCTTGTTTTTGTACATTCTAAACAAAATTCAATAACAAAGCGTGCTGTTGAGCAAATAACCAGCGACTGTATTTGACCGATACGCTGGGCTGATATACCTTGTCACACGCTGAATGAAAGGAATATAACTCGTGGCTAAAAAACCTGAAAATCTCAGTTTTGAACAATCATTAACTGAACTTGAAACCATTGTTGCTCATTTGGAGCAAGGTGAAGTGTCGCTGGATGATGCACTTAAACAGTTTGAGCGCGGCATTAAGTTAGTTCGTCAAAGCCAAGCCAAACTTGAGCAAGCACAGCAAAAAGTCTCTATCTTATTAAATGAAGATGATGCCGAATTAGCGTCGTTCACTGTAGAAAGTGAATAATCGTCAACATAGTGTGTATTGAATAATAGGTATTGATACGTGTTAGCTGAAGCAATAACAACATACCAAAATCGCGTTAATGGAATTCTTAACCAACATTTAACGCTGCTTGATGACGCTGCACCAGATTTAAAAGCAGCGATGCTGCATGGCGCGCTATTGGGCGGGAAACGCATAAGACCATTTTTGGTCTACAGTGTAGGTGACATGTTAGGTGTTAACATCAATGCACTTGATAAAGCCGCTGCTGCCATTGAGTGTATTCATGCCTATTCGTTAATACACGATGACTTACCGGCAATGGATAACGATGCTCTTCGTCGTGGCCAACCTACTGTGCATATTGCATTTGACGAAGCCACCGCTATTTTAGCCGGTGATGCATTGCAAACATTGGCTTTTGAAATTATCACAGCCCCTTGTAATGACTTACATCCGAAGCAACAACTGGCGATGGTCAGAGTACTCGCGAAAGCATCAGGCTATCAAGGTATGTGTGGTGGGCAAGCGATTGATTTGAGTGCAACAGATCACAGTATAAATTTAGACCGATTAACCGAATTACATAATAAAAAAACCGGAGCGTTAATCAGTTGTGCGGTTGAGCTTGCCTTAATTGCTGCTGACGTACCCGATGAGCATTACAAATTAATGATGAAATATGCCCATACGCTTGGGCTAGCTTTTCAAGTGCAAGATGATATTTTAGATATTACCGCTAGCACCGAAGAGCTAGGCAAACCACAAGGCAGCGATCAGCAATCGAATAAAAGCACTTTCCCGAAACTATTAGGTCTCGATGGTGCCAAAGCCTGTGCAGAACAACTAATACAAGATGCACTATCAGCGCTGACTAAATTACCATACAATAGCCAGTTAATTGCAGACTTCGCCCACTACATTATTGAGCGAAGATTATAATAAAGAGTCAGACAATCTCGCTATGAGCTTCGATATTTCTAAATTTCCAGTACTAGCGAAAGCTAATACACCAGAAGAATTAAGGAAGTTACCTCAAGGTTTACTTCCGCAAGTGTCTGATGAACTCAGACAATTCTTACTTCAGTCTGTTGCTATTTCTAGCGGACATTTTGCTTCTGGCCTAGGCACAGTTGAATTAACTGTGGCACTTCATTATGTCTACAATACCCCATTTGATCAGTTAGTTTGGGATGTAGGGCATCAAGCTTATCCACATAAAATCCTTACCGATCGTCGTGAACAGATGCACACCATTCGACAAAAGAATGGCTTACATCCTTTCCCATGGCGTGAAGAAAGCCCATACGATACGTTTAGCGTGGGTCACTCTGGTACCTCTGTTAGTGCCGCATTAGGCATGGCGATTGCGGCAGGCAAAGAAGGTGTTGGTCGAAAAGTGGTTGCTGTAATTGGTGATGGTGCCATGACCGGGGGAATGGTATTTGAAGCCCTCAATCATGCTGGCGACTTGCACAATGATATGCTCGTGGTATTGAATGACAATGAAATGTCGATTTCTGAAAATGTTGGCGCGCTTAATAATCATTTAGCACAATTAATGTCAGGCCGTTTTTATACCACCATTCGAGAAAACAGTAAAAAGGTCCTTAAAGGAATGCCAGTCATTAAAGAAATGGCTAAGCGTACTGAAGAACACCTTAAAGGCATGGTTGTGCCTGCAACGCTATTTGAAGAGCTAGGGTTTAATTATATTGGCCCAATAGATGGCCACGATGTTGACTCGCTCGTTGAAACAATGCGAAATATGCGCAACCTCAAGGGCCCACAGATACTGCATATCATGACCAAAAAAGGTCGTGGTTACGAACCTGCTGAAAAAGATCCTATCGGTTGGCACGCGGTGCCTAAGTTTGATCCCAGCCAGTTTAAGAAACCGACAACTAAACCAGGTTTGCCTACGTTTTCACAAGTATTTGGTAAATGGTTATGCGACATGGCCGCAACAGACGACAAGTTAGTCGCTATTACGCCCGCTATGCGTGAAGGCTCAGGTATGGTTGAATTTTCACAACGATTCCCAAGCCAATATTTTGATGCTGCCATTGCCGAACAGCATGCAGTCACATTAGCAGCTGGTTTTGCCTGTGCAGGACTAAAGCCTGTAGTCGCTATTTATTCGACTTTTTTACAGCGCGGATACGATCAACTTATCCATGATGTGGCTTTACAACGTTTACCAGTATTATTCGCCATTGACCGTGGTGGCATTGTTGGTGCAGATGGCCCAACTCATCAAGGTGCATTCGATTTAAGCTTTATGCGCTGTATTCCGAATATGATTATTATGGCACCATCAGATGAAAATGAATGTCGCCAAATGCTCTATACCGGTTATTGCTATCAAGATGGGCCGACTGCAGTACGTTACCCTCGAGGTTTTGCTACAGGGGCGGAACAAATTGACACCATGACGATGATACCCATTGGTAAAGGGGTGTTAACCCGTCAAGGTCAAAAAATTGCTATTGTTAACTTTGGTACCACACTAGAGGCTGCTACCGATGCAGCTGAAAAACTGGATGCAACCATTGCCGATATGCGCTTTGTTAAGCCACTAGATTTAGGCTTGCTTGAACAACTTGCCAATAGCCATGATGTCATCGTTACCGTTGAAGAAAACGCGATTATGGGAGGTGCAGGCTCAGGAGTGATTGAAGCATTACACAAAATGCGGATTGTGAAACCTGTGTTACAGATTGGTTTACCTGATGAGTTTATTAAACACGGTGCACCTGATGAAATCACCGCAGAGTTGCAACTTGATGCCCAGGGTATTTTGGCGCAAATCCAAGCCTTTATGGCTTAATATTTAGCTATTCCTACTGGCAGATGATCAAAAAAGGACTGAAAATTCAGTCCTTTTTTGTGGCTAACATTCTAGTTATCATAGTGTCGGTAACTAGATGAATAGCACTATGTCGAATAGCACGACAATGCTATTTGCTACAGCGCTAGAGTCAATTGAGATTAACGTTATCGTTAAGCTTCAATATCCACACTGCCACCGCCTTGAGATACCATCACCATCGCTGGACGCAGTAAGCGGTCATTCAATAAATAACCTTTCTGCATTACCATCATCACAGTGTTCGCAGGATACTCAGCACTTGGCTGCATGCCAATAGCTTGATGATGTTCAGGGTTAAATGCTTGGCCTAGTGGATCAACTTGAGTTACACCAAACTTTGCCACCGAGGTTAAAAAGCCTTTCATGGTCAGTTCGACACCCTCATAAATCGCTTTAGTCGCTTCATCTTCAGGGTTAGTCCCCTGTAAGGCGCGTTCCATATTATCGATTACAGGTAATAATTCGTTAGCAAACTTTTCCAAGGCAAACTTACGTGCTTGTTCGACATCTTTTGCCGCGCGAGTACGAATGTTCTGTGTTTCTGCCGCTGCGCGCATTTCAACATCTTTACGCTCAGCTAACGCAGTTTCAGACTCAGCCAATAGTTGCTCTAGTTCTTCAATTCGAAAATTTGCTTGGGTTAATTCATCCATCAAACTTGCCTCATCAACTACGATTTCAGGAGTTACCGCTTCTTCCACTTGATCTTGCGATGTGTTGTTCGATTCGTTGCTCATTTTCACTCCAGCTAAAAAATGCGTTATTTCGTATTCTACGACAATAAATAAAGTGGCTATTTGCTGATAATTTAACAGCAAATCTCACACTTTTAATAAGTTTGAGTATATTATGGGGATCAATTCTTATGTTTCAAGGCCTAAAGGCATAACAAACTCGAATATGACTAAAATGTTCCAGACTATCGGTCTCATCGGTAAACCACATCATCAAGGGACTAACCTCACGTTAACTCGTTTGCATCATTGGTTAAGCATGCAGGGCTTTAAGGTGATCGTTGAAGGACGTGTCTCTGCAGAGCTAGGAGCGGATGTGTGTTCAATGGACCTACTTGAAATGGGTGAGCATTGTGACTTAGCCATCGTAGTGGGTGGTGATGGCAATATGCTAGGAGCAGCCCGAGTATTGGCTCGTTTCAATGTTGCAGTGATTGGTGTAAACCGGGGTAACTTAGGCTTTTTAACCGATTTACCTCCCGATAACTTCGAAGAGGCCTTGTCTAAAGTTCTCAGCGGTGAATTTGAAACTGAGCATCGTTTTTTATTGGAGGCTGAAGTTCACCGCCACGGTAAAATTACTGCCAGTAATACCGCCGTCAATGAAGCAGTACTTCACCCTGGAAAAATTGCTCATATGATCCAGTTTGAGGTTTATATAGACGAACAGTTTATGTATAGCCAACGCGCTGATGGCATGATCGTGTCCACGCCGACAGGTTCAACAGCTTATTCTTTGTCCGCTGGCGGTTCAATATTAACCCCTAATCTGCAAGCACTTATTTTAGTGCCCATGTTTCCTCATACCTTGTCTTGCAGACCCATTGTAGTCGATGCCTGTAGCACCATTAAATTAGTGGTATCACCTGAAAATGGCGAAAACCTTGAAGTCAGCTGTGATGGTCATGTCCATTTAGCCGTATTACCCGGTGATGAAATTTTTATTCGCCGTTCAAATGAACGCCTAAGACTCATCCATCCAAAAGGTCATAATTATTTTCACGTATTACGTAACAAATTAGGTTGGGGAAGTAAACTTTTCTAACAGTTTGAGCTCGGTCACAACCCTATCACTTTTCTAGTGAGCCCCTTCACATTACCAAATGCTAATTAATTATATTGTAAGCCAATCGATAACTCGCTTGGTTTTACTTTATATGAACTGCCACATCCCTAAAAAACGTGACCTCAAACACGCACTAAAAACCTCGCATCAGACTCGCTTCACAGTTCTATCGGCTAATGCACTTTCTCGTGTGTTAGATGATCTCGATCAACACTTTTAACACTTAAATAACGTCTATTACGCCCTAGTTAGCCAAATGCTAACAAATAATAACAATTTAGTACCCACTTATAGTGATACGAGGTATGCATGACAATATTACAAATACTAGCAAGCTTAACCCCCATTATTAGCGTAATGGTATTCTTAGTGCTTATGCGCTTACCAGCGTCTAAAGCAATGCCCATATCCATGGTCGCTACAGGCCTTGTAGCAATGTTTATTTGGCAAATGGATACGCAACTTCTTGCGGCATCTGTCGTTGAAGGTCTTCTCGCTGCGTTAACGCCGCTGACCATTATTTTTGGCGCGGTATTTTTGTTAAATACCCTTAAATATTCTGGCGCCATGGACACGATTCGTTCTGGCTTTACCAACATCAGTGCAGATGCACGTGTTCAGGTGATTATTATTTGCTGGTTGTTTGGCTCGTTTATTGAAGGTTCTGCAGGCTTCGGTACTCCAGCAGCCATCGGCGCACCGCTACTAGTATTATTAGGTATCCCACCCATTGCTGCTGCCGTAGTGGCCTTGATTGCTGATTCAACATCAGTGTCATTTGGTGCAATTGGTTTACCAGTGCTATTTGGGATGGAACAAGGCTTAACGGAAGGCGGCGTAAACATGGCAGCAGCTCAAATTGCTGAACATGGTGGCACCTTCGCAGGTTACGCACAGTACATTGCTAAACACATGATCACCATAGATTTAATGACAGGTACATTAATTCCGTTAGTGATGGTTTGCGTATTAACAGGCTTTTTTGGTCGCAACAAATCAATTAAAGAAGGTTTACAAGTTTGGAAATTTGCAATATTTGCCGGTTTTGCCTTTACCATACCAGCATGGTTAATTAACTACTTTGCAGGTCCTGAGTTTCCATCGGTTATTGGCGCACTTGTCGGTATGGCGTTAGTTATCCCTGTCGCGAGAAAAGGCTGGTTACTGCCATCAACACCTTGGTGTGACTTTACCGAAAACGACAATAAATCAGATGAAGAATTAGCGATTAACCAAACACCGGTTAAATTTTCACAAATTGCCGCTTGGTCTCCATACATCATTATGGCGTCGCTATTAGTCTTATCTCGTGTCGTTGCTCCATTTAAAAGCTGGTTACTCGGCTTTAACATCAGCTGGACAGGTTTATTAGGCACAGAGCTTAAAGCTGGCTTTGCTACATTATATGCACCGGGGATCTTCTTTGTTGTTGTATGTTTATTCGGTTTTATCTTATTTAAAATGAAACCAACTGCGATGAAGCAATCAATAACCGTTTCTTGTCGCTCAATGTTACCAACAATCATTTCACTAGGTGCATCAGTACCTATGGTGAAAATATTCCTAAATTCAGGAGAAAATGGTGCAGGTCTAGCTTCAATGCCTGTTGCATTAGCAGACCTATTGGCCAATAGCATGGGTTCAGTTTGGGCTTGGGTTTCACCTATTGTCGGTATTTTTGGTGCATTCCTATCGGGTTCTGCGACATTCTCAAACATGATGTTCTCAGGCTTGCAGTATTCAGTTGCAGATAATATCGGCATGAATCACGCCATCGCGTTAGCATTGCAAGGCATTGGAGCCAATGCGGGCAACATGATGTGTGTAATGAACGTCGTTGCTGCGGCTACTGTGGTAGGTATGGCTGGTCGTGAATCTGAAATTATTCGTAAAACAATGCCTATCGCACTGGGTTATGCCCTAGTTGCAGGCACTATTGCTGTTATCTGGGGGGGATTCTAATTAACGCTAAAGTTACTTATATTCTAACGATAACAATACAACAGCAGGCACAAAATGCCTGCCGTTCATTCGAGTGTAAAGAGAGCATGTTATGACTATTAATTATCAAGTAGTGATGGATACGTTAACGTCACAGCTCGGCAGTCACGCCGTATCTAATGATCCAGTGCGTCGTTTTGCTTGGTCAACTGATGCCAGTTACTTTCGTATCGTACCTGAAATTGTGGTACACGCAGATACTCCAGAACAAGTTAAAATAACCCTTAATATCGCCAGAGCACATAATGTGCCCGTAACCTTTCGTGCTGCCGGTACCAGTTTATCGGGCCAAGCAATTGGTGATGGCATTTTACTTATTTTGGGTCATGATGGTTTTAGAAACATTGAAATTAGTGAAGATAGAAATTCAATCACTCTAGGTGCTGCGGTCATTGGTTCAGATGCCAACATGGCATTAAAACCTTACAATAAAAAAATTGGTCCCGATCCTGCCACACTAGCCTCTGCGCAAATTGCCGGTATGGTGGCAAATAATGCCTCTGGAATGTGTTGTGGTACCGCACAGAACAGTTATCAAACCATTAAATCAGTTAAATTAATGCTTGCCGATGGTACTGAACTTGACACAGGTTGCCCGCATTCAAAAGCGGCGTTTAGCAAGTCGCATCCATTGTTGCTAACTGCGTTAACCGATTTGGCACAACTGACACAGAATAACCCAACACTATCAGCTCGGATCCATAAAAAGTTCTCAATTAAAAACACCACGGGTTACAGCATTAATGCATTAGTGGATTTTAGCGATCCATTTGACATCATTAATCACTTAATTGTGGGTTCAGAAGGCACACTTGCGTTTGTCAATGAAGTTACTTACCACACGGTTGAAGAAGCGCAATTTAAAGCTTCTGCTATGGCGGTGTTCTTCAATATGGAAGATGCCGCAAGCGCAATACCACCGATTAAAGGTGATAGTGTAGCCGCAGCAGAACTACTTGATTGGGCATCGATTAAGTCGGTTACCGGTAAAACAGGCATGCCTAAATGGTTAAGCGATCTACCAGAAGGTTCAGCTATTTTATTAATTGAGTGTCGTGCTAATGATCCAGAAACATTAGTGCAATATACGCAAGATGTAATCACAAAAATCGCTCACATTGACACTGAACGCCCAACAGAATTCAGTAATGATCCAGCAGTATTTGGCCAATATTGGGCTATGCGCTCTGGTTTGTTCCCAATTATTGGCGGCGCAAGACCTAAAGGTACATCGGTTATTATTGAAGATGTTGCATTTGAATTACAGCATTTAGCCAGTGCAGCAGCAGACTTAACCGCATTATTCCATAAACACGGTTACCCTGAAGGGGTCATTTATGGTCATGCTTTAGCGGGTAACTTCCACTTTATTATTACGCCAACATTTGCCTCTCAAGATGACATCAATCGTTTCCAAGACTTCATGCAAGATGTCGCTGAAATGGTGATCAATAAGTACGATGGTTCTATGAAAGCAGAACATGGTACTGGTCGAGCGGTAGCCCCCTTTGTCGAAATGGAATGGGGCACTGACGCTTATACGTTAATGAAGCAAATCAAACAGATTTTCGACCCAAGTAAATTGTTAAATCCTGGGGTAATCCTCAATGATGACACGCTAGTACATGTAAAAAACATCAAACCTTGTCCAGTGGTAGATGACTTTGTCGACAAATGTATTGAATGTGGATTTTGTGAGAAAACTTGTCCTACATCGGCGCTAAATTTCTCTCCTCGTCAACGTATTGCGGTACTACGAGAAATTGAACGCTTAGAACAATCAGGTGATAAAAAAGCGGCAGCAGAAATGCGTGCTAGCTCTAAATACGATGTTATTGATACCTGTGCAGCATGTCAGTTGTGTACTATTGCTTGCCCTGTTGATAACAGCATGGGGCAGTTAGTGCGCAAATTACGTACACCTTACATCACCACTACAGAACAAAAAGTACTCGACTTCCAGGCCAAGCATTTTGGTGCAGTAAACCAAGTGATCAGCACAGGTTTTGACATCTTAGGTATTTTGCACAAAGTGACTGGCGATGGCATTACCAACTCGTTGATGAAAGCCGGTCGTTTAATTACGAAAGAAGTGCCTTATTGGAATCCAGACTTCCCTAAAGGTGGCAAAGTGGCTAAGCCATCAGCCCACAAACCGGGTCAGCAAACGGTTTTATACTTCCCTGCTTGTGGTGGCAGAACCTTTGGCCCAACACCAAAAGATCCTGACAACCGCACTCTGCCAGAAGTGGTTATCACTTTACTTGAACGTGCTGGCTACAATGTAATTATTCCAGAGAATACCCGTCATTTATGTTGTGGACAGATGTGGGAATCAAAAGGTGATTTTAAAAACGCTGATGCTAAGCGTGATGAACTGATTGAAGCACTCAGTAAATTGTCTGAAAATGGCAAAGTACCTGTGGTGGTTGATGCACTATCTTGTACTTATCGCACATTAACGGGTAATCCTAAGGTCAAAATAACTGACTTAGTCGAGTTTATGCACGACGAATTGTTACCTAATATGGCTATCACCAAGAAATCGAACGTCACCTTACACCAAGGCTGTAGTGCCCGTAAGATGAAATTAGAACCTAAGCAACAAGCCATTGCTGATGCATGTGCTAATCATGTAGTGTTGCCAGCAGGCATTAGTTGTTGTGGTTATGCGGGTGAGAAAGGACTTTATAAACCTGAAATTAATGCCAGCGCACTGCGTAACATTAAGAAACTCATCCCAGCAGAAACGAAAGAAGGTTACTACGCTAACAGAATGTGTGAAGTAGGCTTAACCCAACACAGTGGTATTTCTTATCGCCATTTAGCTTATTTACTAGAAGAATGTACTCGTTAAACTAACGGACAATCACAGTAAATAGCGTAAACAATAAGGGCATTGATATTATATCAATGCCCTTAATTTTTGTTTGCATACTTAACACTAATTCTCATATTCAACGTTAATTATTGGACTCAACGAATTGTCCTATCCAATCAAATTGTCCTATCAAAACGAGCAGTCCAACTCAGACTAAGCCTATAAACACGCCAGTAACTGTTGCTGTAATCGTTGATGTTCAAGTGGCATATCACTAATAATTTCAACCCGAGTATCTAACGCATCATCAAGCTCATTAAGCATCAACTTATCATCCACCATATTGACACTCAACACCCCATCATAGGTGATAACAATAGCTTTTAATCTCAGCACATTTTCCATTTTAACCGTGTCTACCCACGCCATGAATTGCTCAAAATGAAAACAATGTTCTGCTGAAAATACCCAACCACTACTGTAACAGCCTTCACCCTGGTTAGTTTTGTGAATAACCCCCGCTGGAGAAAATTCAGGAGTATCGATATCGCTCAGTGGTGGTTCGTTAGACAGCCAGTTATCCATAAGCGTTTTCCGCCCTAATAGCCGTTGTCCCGCTTGCATCGTTTGATACTTTGTCGGGGTATTTAAGCGCAACAATAGCTGTTGGATTAGGTCAACATCAGTAAAATGATTATCGACATTAATAAGTGGTGCCTGTTGTAAATGTAACGTGCTGAGAAATTGCTGTAACTGTACATGATCTGTTTCAGTGTAATGCTGTGCTTTGTTGGCCAACAGCACATCCGCCATTTGTAATTGCTGCGCAAACGTACCATGATTTTGATAGCGCGGATCGCTGACTTTACGCGCATCAACCAGACATACACTACTTTGCAAAGTAATAACATTTCGATAATATTCAGATGTTAATAACTTCACGATTTCGGCAGGATGTCCAAGCCCAGTAGGCTCTATCAATAACCGGTCCGGTTTAGTCTGCTGAATAAGCTGATTTATCGCGACTTGAGTAGGTAAGCCAGAGACACAACACAGGCAACCACCTGGCACTTCTTTTATGACAATACTGGCAGGTTTTGCTGGTGTAGCATCAGGATCACTATTTTCATTACCAGCAGCGGTAGCATTTAACAACCCGCCATCAATACCTATTTCGCCAAACTCATTTACCAGCACGGCCCACACTTCGCCTTTGGGCTTATGAGCTAATAACTGGCTAATGAGCGTGGTTTTACCCACGCCCAGAAAACCAGTAATAATATTGGTGTTAATCGGTTTGGTGATCATTTTTTCGCTTTAGCGTATTTGCCCTTTCGAGTAGGCTTCACATCAGTTTGCGATGGCTTACCACGTTTGTATTTAAGTACCTTTTTCGGTTTCTCTGCCGCAACATCGCGATATCGAGCAGGTAATGGTGCCCCTTCCTCGTATCCTGTCGGCACCAATATCGGCAATGATTGTTCAATAAGTTGTTCAATCGCGCCAAGCAACTCTAGCTCTTGTGGACTCACCAGAGAAATCGCTTCACCGCCTAATCCCGCACGGCCAGTACGCCCTACTCTATGAATGTAATCTTCGCACTCTTCAGGTAATTCAAAGTTAATGACTCTTGGCAGAGCTTGGATATCAAGCCCTCGAGCGGCCAAGTCGGTAGCGATTAACACGCGTAATTGGCCTGTTTTAAACTCTTCCAACGCACGATTTCGAGCCCCTTGGCTTTTATCACCGTGAAATACCGATGACTTAATGCCGTCTAAGCTTAACTCACGGTATAAATGATCTGCTGTTTCTTTGCGGCTGGTGAATACCATAACTTGCTGCCAGTTATGCTTACCAATTAATTCAGATAACAGTTCGGCTTTACGGCGGGTATCCACTTGGTACACTTGCTGGACAACATTAGCGGCTGTAGTTTGGGTTTCTACATGAACGTATTCAGGGTTGTTTAGCATTTTAGCGGCAAGGGTTTTAACGTCTTCAGAAAAAGTAGCAGAAAACATCATAGTTTGGTGTTGTCTGGCGATTAAACGCTTCACTTTTTCAATATCTTTAACAAAACCAAGATCAAGCATGCGATCAGCTTCATCAATCACTAGGTGGGTAACAAAAGATAAATCCAATTCATGCTGGCCAATAATGTCAAACAATCGTCCTGGCGTTGCCACTAAAATATCTATGCCTTGCTCTAATGCCTTACGCTGAGGATTGATACTCGCGCCACCATAAACGGCTAAGCTGGTCAGATTGATAAACTGGCTGTACTTAACTAAATTTTGCTCAATCTGAATCGCTAACTCACGAGTCGGAGTCATAATTAATGCGCGTAAACGATTTGCTGGCAATAAGTCTGAATGATCTTGATTCATCAAATGGCTTAGTAAAGGTAACGCAAAAGCAGCTGTTTTTCCGGTACCGGTTTCGGCACTGGCCAACACATCTCGGCCATCTAGCGCTAGTGGGATCACAGCTTGTTGGACAGGAGTAGCAGTTTGATACCCAGATTGATTAACCGCATCTAATAATAATGGCGGTAACCCTAGCGACGTAAATGACATAACAGACCCAATAACACAAATAAAAATAGGTCGCTATTGTATACTAATCTAAACGTCATTAACTATTACATTAGTAATGGCATTAGCCATATCATCACGATGGATCATGCAGGATTTGAAATAAGAGTCACTGCATGAGCGTTACATCTGCTGACTAGCCTGCAATGGTATTGCTTTCTCCACTAAATACTTTTGTTCAAAATCATCACGGCACAAGGCATGCGAAAATAAATATCCTTGGCCATAATCACAGCCAGCAAACGCCAATAAACGCCGTTGACTTTCGGTTTCAATACCTTCAGCAATGACTTTGATGCCGAGTTTATGCGCCATTGCGATAATGGCTTCACACAAACACATATCATTATTTTTGGCAGCCAAACGACCCACAAAAGATTTGTCTATCTTAAGGTAATCAACATTATATTTGGTTAAATAAGGTAAGGATGAATAACCAGTACCAAAATCGTCAAGCGACAATTGCATACCAGCATTACCATAAGCCTGTAATTTAGCCTCAACATTAGGTTCAATGTCATGCAGTAAACTTTCAGTGATTTCAATACAAATGCTATTGGTTGGCAGTGCGAGCAAAGACATCTGCTTAAACCAATTATCAACATCGGTCGACTCGTCTTTAAACTGTACAGGTGACATATTAATACTAATTTGAATATCGCAATTAAATTGTGCCTTCCATTTAGCGGCTTGCTCGCAGGCTTGATAAAAAGCCCAATTACCAATGTCGATTATCATCCCAGTCTCTTCAGCAATAGAGATAAAATCTGCAGGTGGGATTAACCCCATGGTTGGATGGTTCCAACGTATTAACGCTTCAACCTTGATGATCTGCTGACGGCTTAAATCCACAATAGGCTGATAATACAACTCAAATTGCTGCTGGATAATCGCCACTTTAAGGTCTTGAATCAACGCCATCCGCTTTTGTGCATTGTCTTGCATTGCGGAGGTAAAATAATTAAACCGATTACGACCATGGGATTTTGCCGAATACATGGCTTGATCGGCATTCTTCAATAATGCTTCGGTTGTTTTGGCATCGTCTGGAAATATAGTAATACCAATACTGCCACTAATATAGGCCGTTTGATCACCTAATAAATAAGGCTCGGAAAGTCGTTTAAGTATTTGCTGTGCAACACGTTCAACTCCATGAGTATCTTCAAGGTTAGTTAACACTATGGTAAATTCATCACCACCAAGACGGGCAACAACATCGGTTTCGCGTACGCTGTTTTTAAGACGTTCCGCCGTCTCAATTAACAACACATCCCCCATATCATGGCCCAAGGTGTCGTTAATCTCTTTAAAATAATCCAAGTCTAAAAACATCAAAGCAAAGTGATTATGCTGTCGGTCAGAATGAAATACTTCTTGATTCAAAAATGTTAACAACATCCTACGATTTGGCAAACCGGTGAGTGCATCATAATTAGCCTGGCGCCATATCAACTCTTCAGTTTGCTTTTTCTCGGTAATATCGGAAAATAACGCAACAAATCGCGCACCCTGCGACTTTGTTCGGATGATTGAATTAATGGTTAATAAGATAAGGTAATTTTCACCATTTTTACGGCGCATCCACACTTCACCATGCCAATGTCCCTGCTGACTAAGCTGTTGGCTTAATTGTTGATAAAAATGTTGTGGTTGAAGATCTGTTTCAAACATACGTAAATGTTTATCTTGTATGTCTTGTTGACTGAATCCAGTGATAAAAGAAAATGCAGGATTTGAATCAATGATAATGCCCTTTGCAGTAAACACACTCATGGCTTCACTGGAGTTTTGATATACAGATGCTGCAATACTTAGCGAATCTTCAACCTGCTTGATATCAGTAATATCGCTATGAGTGCCACACACTCTAAGCGGTTTACCTTTATCATCAACATCAACGACCCTTCCAGTTTGCAAAATCCATCGACTGTCGCCGTCCATGTTAGTTAATTGATATTCTACACGTTGGCTTATGCAGCGGCCTTTTACAATTTCATTAATGCTGCGAAGAAACTTAAATTTATCTTTTAGCTGTATCGCATTTATCCATAGTTTAGGGTGTAGATTAAGCTCTTCCATTGAACAACCTAAAATGTCAGCACTGTATCGATTAGTACTAATACGATTGTGTTGTACATCCCAGTCCCACACTCCTAGCTCACTGCTATCAAGTACTAGCGCAAGCTGTTCGTTACTTTGCAATAAATCTTGCTCGGCTTGTTTCTGATGAGTGATATCGAGAAAACCGGCAATCACTAGAAAAGTATTGTCTTGAACATGACGGCGGCAGGCAATTGTCACATGGGTATAAATGACCGAACCATCTTTAGCAATAAAACGCTTATCAATTTCGTATTCATTGAGTTCGCCTTTGACCATTTTTTCAAATAATAATAAATCTTTATTCAAATCATCTGGGTGTGTTAACTCTACCCAAGTTAGCGACTTTAACTCATTTTCGGTATAACCGAACATCCGACATAAATAGGGGTTAACTCTCAACCAATGCTTAGTTTTAGTGGTAATAGAAATACCAATATTGCCAATATCAAATTGATTATTAAAAAGAAAATCCTCTTGTAATTTGACTTGTATATCGCGTCCACGAAACACTATTTTGGCAAGTAAATGACCGATGATCATAGTCAATAAAGGTAACACCACCATAATAGGAAGTGACACGGTACGCAGAGCATCTAACGCTTGATCAAACGGCAATATAAATAGCCATAATAGCAATAGGGAATGAACAATAACGCCAAGAAGGTAAAATTCACGATAACTAATTTGATCCAATTCATGCCGACGATATCGACGCCATATTAATCCGATTAGTGCACTACTGCTTAACGCACATATACCAACCCATACTGCAATTCCGCCCAAATGATAGCGATAAAGCGCCATGATAATCGTTGCGACAAGTGTTGGAATTCCGCCAAAAAATAGACCACTTAAACAGAGTACGACAGTGCGAGCATCAAACAATATGTCCTGTTGATGAACCAAGGGATCCATCATAATAACAACGCCAATAGTGCCAATAACAGCACCCATTAAAAATTGCCATAAAAAAGGCGTCACCTTACGTTGATGCGTAGGAGAGAGTGAGTAAACATAAACTAGCGCGAGTAATAGCGCTGCATTTTCTAAAATTGAGAAAAAAACATTTAGACTAAACATCTATACATTTCCCTTATTCATCCTTAACAAGCACAGTAGCATCCAAGCTATCTCTATTTAGTATAGTAGAAGTAAACTAACACTATGATTTTTCGTCTTTATACCGTAAAGCATTCTATATATAAAGAGCATAATATTCATCAGAAATATCGGTAATATTATTGAAAAAAAATAGCAATCCTAACCCGCGCAACAAAAATGCTCAATAATCGACCAGTCATAGTGTCGATGTAAAACAATACCCCCTAGATCACAGTTACTTGGAAAATGCCGTGTTGGTAATAAAACAACCTATTGATTGTGACTTATTCGACGTTAACGAGTCTCACGTCACATAATACCTGCAACGTTATTGGTATGTTTACTACAGAGAAAACTTAATTTCATAAAAAGGACAATTCATATGGCGACTAAATTCTTTATTCCAAGCGTTAACATTCTGGGTCAAGGCAGCGTAGATGAAGCGATTAAAGACATCAACGCATTTGGATTTACCAAAGCACTCATCGTCACCGACAAACCATTAGTAAGTATTGGTTTAGTCGCAAAGGTTGCAAGTAAACTCAATGCCAATGGTATTGAAGTGGTTATTTTTGATGGCGTTCAACCTAACCCAACAACAGGTAATGTTGCAGCAGGCCTAGAGCTATTAAAAGCCAATAAATGCGATGTAATAATTTCTTTAGGCGGCGGCTCACCACACGATTGTGCAAAAGGAATCGCGCTTGTTGCGACCAACGGCGGTAATATTAAAGATTACGAAGGTGTGGATGTATCAACTAAAGCACAAATGCCTTTAGTCGCGATTAACACAACCGCTGGCACAGCAAGTGAAATGACCCGTTTTTGTATTATTACCGATGAAGTACGCCACATTAAAATGGCCATTGTCGATAAAAATACCACACCAATTCTGTCAGTGAACGATCCTGAACTGATGCTAGAAAAGCCAGCATCACTGACTGCTGCTACTGGGATGGACGCATTAACACACGCAATTGAAGCTTATGTTTCTATTGCAGCGAATCCTATTACCGATGCGTGCGCAATTAAAGCCATCGAACTGATCCAAGCTAATTTAATCAATGCTGTCAAAAAGGGTGATGACATCCAAGCCAGAGAAAACATGGCTTATGCACAATTTTTAGCAGGCATGGCCTTTAATAACGCTAGCCTTGGTTATGTACATGCTATGGCACATCAACTTGGTGGTTTTTATGACTTACCACACGGGGTTTGTAACGCCTTATTGCTACCCCATGTACAAACCTATAATGCTCAAGTTGTGCCAGCACGCTTAGCTGATGTAGCAAAAGCTATGGGTGTAGATACTGCAGCAATGACTGATGTTCAAGGCGCTAAAGCGGCCATTGACGCCATTAAGCTATTATCAAAAGCGGTTAACATTCCAGCTAATTTAACTGAGTTAGGCGTAAAAGCAGAAGACATTCCAACCTTAGCAGACAATGCTCTAAAGGATGCTTGTGGCTTTACTAACCCTAAGCAGGCAACACACCAAGAGATCTGTCAAATATTCACTAACGCTTTATAACTAACTTCTGCGAGGGATATTAAGCAATTATCAAAAAGTAATTAACTTAATTTGAGCTTAATTCGTTTTGTAGCACAGCATAAAGCCCGTATTTGATTACGGGCTTTTTTTATCTGCCGTTTAATGTAAAAAACCAACAATGACAACAGCTTATTTTTAATTTAGTAAAAAGTGATGCTTAGATCTAAGTTCTTGAAATAAGGATTGACCAATATAAAAAATAAGGTCTATAGTGAAAACACTTAGATAGCGAATAGGTAGGTAAACAATGACAGCAATCACTCATATATATAATTACACCGTTCGATGCCCGCACTATAAAGAAAACGAACAAGTTGCAACATGGCTCAACCATATCGAAGTAAACCAATCTTGTGAAATTGCACTAGACCGTATCACTAAATGGCACAACCTCTCTGGTACTAAATCATTTGAACTAGACGATTTTGTGGTTCGAAAGGCCGATAATGAAGAAGCTTATTTTGCTATGCAAAGTAGCCGCCTTAAGCATGATGGCCATGCCCTTGTCACTTTTAAAATCTTTTTAGACAACTGCTGCCAAGATGCTTCTCCGAATCAAATAATGGAGCATTTAATCGATGATTATCAACAGCGTATCGCTAAAGTCGAATAATACATCAAGTCTATTTACCATCAATATTAAGGAGCTATCATAGCTCCTTATTTTTTGCGGTTTTATGTTGAATGGCTATAATTTATTGCCCTTTCGCAACCTACGCTTACCAGAACGCCCCCATAATAATATCAATACAATTAAGCGGCATTGGCTCGCATACCATGCGGGATAGGTAATCCATTTTCATTCACGTTGACAAATACCATCTTATCGATAAAAGCAATTGGCGCATGATTGATTTTATTACGTATTTTACAACGAACGGTGACTGAACTTTGGCCTAAGCTGACGAGTTCAAACCCAAATTCAATGATGTCACCCGTTTGTGCCGGTGCCATAAAGTTAATTTCAGAAATCACTTTGGCAATATGGAATTGGCTGCGCATTTGGCAACTGGCAAAAATAGTTGCTTCCTCATTAACCCAACTTAATAACTGACCACAACATAAGCTTTGAGTGCTATTAAGATGAATAGGCATGATGATATGACGTGAGAAATATTTCATAGTGACCTCATTATCTGACTTATTAATTTTGCGTTGTTAAGCGCATACCTCAAAATAAGTAGCAACGATTAAGCCAAGTATTTTTAACTTTAAAAATCAGCAAGATAAATATAACGCTTAATAGAATCGTTATCAGAATGCCCAAAATAAATGCATCTTCGCACCAAAAAAGAAAAAGCCACACTGAGTGTGGCCTTTAAAATAAATATTAACGGATAATGGTTAATGAATAGCTGTTAACGAATAATTTGCTTCAACGTATTCACAAAAACATTGATGTCATTCGCACTAATATTGTTATGAGTCACCAAGCGCAACTGTCGGCTCGGACTGATGATAATGCCTCTATCAGCCAGCTTGGCTGTAAGCATTTTAGGGTCGATATGTTCTGCGAGTGTGGCGAAAACCATATTGGTTTGTACCAAACTAACATCGACAGTTAACTCATTCATTTCAGCCAACAACAAAGCCAAGGTTTTTGCATTATGATGATCATCTGCTAAACGGTCGACCTGCTCCGTTAATGCTAATTTAGCCGCAGCAGCGATAATACCCGCTTGACGCATTCCACCACCGAGCATTTTACGCCATCGCGTCGCTTTACCAATTAACCGCTCATCACCTAACAGAATAGACCCTATAGGCGCGCACAAGCCTTTTGATAAACAAATCGATACAGAGTCAAAGTATTGGGTTATATCGGCAATGGCTATGCCCTGTGCAACCGCAGCATTAGCAACCCGGGCACCATCTAAATGGATTTTAAGCCCACGATTAAAGGCAAGACTTTGTGCTTGAGCTAAATAATCTTGGTTTAACACCTTGCCGCCAATGGTATTTTCTAAGCTCAATAACCTTGTTCGAGCAAAGTGAACGTCATCAGGCTTAATCGCAGCTTCAATATCACTTAATAAAATACTGCCATCAGCTTGATTATTCAAAGGCTGAGGTTGAATGCTGCCTAATACCGCTGCCCCGCCACCTTCAAACTTATAGTTATGAGCTTGTTGGCCACAAAGATACTCATCTCCACGCTGACAATGAGACATCAACGCCAATAAATTAGCTTGTGTACCAGAACTGACAAACAAAGCTCCATCAAAGCCAAACATCTCTGCTGCCATATCTTGTAAATTATTGACGGTCGGGTCATCACCATAAACATCATCACCCACCTCCGCTCTCGACATGGCTAAACGCATTGCTTCTGTCGGCTGAGTCACCGTATCACTTCGAAAATCAATCATGCTGCATCTCTATCCTCTCTCGCTCAACTTTATCGAAGCTAAGCAACTACTTCGCCGCTGATGATATTTCTGTTAATGCCGCTAAGGCAGCATCGTAGTCTGGATGTTCACTTACTTCAGTCACTAATTCTTGATATTTCAATATGCCTTGAGGATCTATAATAAAAATTGAACGCGCTAATAAACCACGGTCTTTAATTAACAAGCCATACTTTTCGCCAAAATCACGCCATACAGAGTCAGACAACACTTTAATTTTATCCACATTTTCGGTTTGGCAAAAACGCTTCTGAGCAAACGGTAAATCTTCGCTAATGGTTAACATAACCACATCTGCATCATATTGAGTAAACTCTTTATTAAATCGCTTGGTCTGTAATGCACACACACCAGTGTCTAAACTCGGCACTGCGCTAATCAACACAGTCTTACCTTTAAAATCACTCAGGCTTACCGGATTAAACTTTTCATCTACCACAGTAAATAATGGCGCAACCGTATTAATCTTCGGTATGTGTCCTTCTAAAGCAACAGGATTACCGCCCATGGTAATCATGGTTTTTTCGCCGGCAAAACTGGGGGCGCTCATAACAGATGAAGATAATAATGTGATAGCTGCAAAGGTTGAA
Source organism: Shewanella sp. SG44-2 (assembly GCF_014164215.1). Lineage (NCBI taxonomy): Bacteria > Pseudomonadati > Pseudomonadota > Gammaproteobacteria > Alteromonadales > Shewanellaceae > Shewanella > Shewanella sp. SG44-2. Next base: position 31,682 of record NZ_JACJEU010000016.1, on the reverse strand, counting down.
AATAGCTTCATGAAAAACTCCTTGTATAAAAAAACCAGCAAATGCTGGTTTTTTAAAATATTAAGTTGCCTGCAAGATTATTTTGCTGGAACTTCTTTCACATGTAAATCCATTTGTGGGAATGGAATTTCAATCTCAGCAGCATCTAATGCATTCTTGATTTGCTCAAGTAATTCAAAACGCGCAGTCCAATAGTCTGGTGTTTTAACCCACGGACGTACGACAAAGTTAATTGAACAATCAGCAAGCTCAGCTAGACCGATAGTATAACCAGGATCTTTTAACACAAACTGGTTGTTATCTAAAATATCCGCTAATACCTTCTTAGTTTTAGCGATGTCAGCAGTATACGAAACACCAATCGTTAAATCGATACGACGCTTTTCCAGTGCTGAGTAGTTAGTGATAGTGCCATTCATAATCGCTGAGTTAGGCGCGATAATCACTTTGTTATCACCAGTACGTAAACGGGTTGAGAAAATCGTAATCTCATCAACGACACCGGCAACTCCAGCGGCTTCAATAAAGTCACCTACGCGGCATGGACGGAAAAGCACCATCAATACGCCTGATGCAAAGTTCGAAAGTGAACCTTGTAACGCTAAACCAACAGCTAAACCCGCGGCACCTATAACAGCAACTAATGACGCTGTTTGCACGCCAACTTGACCAAGCGTGGCGACAATAGTAAATACAAAGACCAACGTCCACGCTAAGTTTGCGACAAACGAAACGACTGTTGCGTCCACTTTACGATTAGTCAGTAACTTAGTGGTTATGCGTTTTGCTACACCGGAAAAATACTTACCGATGAGAAAAATAACAATAGCAGCTAGCGCTTTAAGACCATAAGTCATTAAAAACTCAGGGGCCTGCTCCACTAAAGCGTCTAAACCTTCTATATGTTCCATTTCTTTCTCCCTTAAAATGGCAGTCTTATTCTGCCGATATAATAAATTCTACTCGTCGATTACGCTGACGCCCTTCTATAGTGGCATTATCCGCGACCGGATTTTTGTTACTCATGCCAACGATCTCAATCGACGTCGGTTGAAATTGGTACTCATTTACGAGTAAATTTTTAATGGTGGCAGCGCGTTTAAGTGATAACGCTTGGTTGACAGCATCACTACCGATATTATCGGTGTGTCCCTCTAAACGAATTGCCACTTGAGGATGTTGTTTAATGTATTGTTGCACTCTAACCAATGTTGGTCTCTGAGTTAACAACACGATTGATTTGTCAAAATCAAAATACACAGGTTGAAGAATAGACCCAAAACAATCTACTGCCACAGAAACATCTCGTTGTTGACGACATTGTTCAGCAATAAGGGCCGAATTATTTGTTACTGTCGCGCCTAATTCAGCTTCATCAAACTCAGCATCATCTTCGGCATCTTCATCAACAACCAATAATTCAGTATCAATACAACCATTTGCCATAACAATGCTGTTAATAGGGGTATCATTACAGGCATCTTTTTTATCAGGAACGCCGTCAAAATCGGTATCAACCCAGGCATGGGCAGTGCAGATAAAACAGCCAATTAAGATCAATGTCACCGTTCGAACAAAAGTCATAAATACCTCTTCGACATGACATCGAAATTTGTTAATGAATCGTATTTTAACTGTTTATGACTTAAATTAAAAGACAACACTTTATAATCAACACCTTGCACAATCACGCTTAACTAAAGTCTCACTAAAGCGTGATATAGGTATCGGCACCATGCCTGAAAACCTTATTAACTTCCAGTTAACTTAACAACAAAAACAAAACAAATTGCCAACATTGCTGGTAGTTGATTGTTTGTATTGACACATTTTATAACAAGCTTAACCTCTCTGTTCCCCGCATTAACATTGACTTTATTGGCATGAAAAGGGTATATAAGGTTAGCTTTTTGATGTTTGGTTAACATTCAGCGTCAAACTGACATTATTTATTATAAAAAATAAACAATAAAGTTGCTCAGTACTGCGTAGTCACGGTCAAACACTCGATATTTCAGGTGTTAGTTGATAAAGCAGTCATAGACAACTCTTGCAAACAATTATTTCTGTGACGATATTTTCTCACAGGCAATCACAAGCTTAAGGTGGAAGACTTAATGAGTGACGCAAAACCACAAGGTACATTGTTTGGACACCCTAAGGGGCTGTTCTTACTTTTTACAACAGAACTATGGGAACGCTTTAGCTATTACGCAATGCGTGCAATTTTAGTACTTTATTTGGTAGATAAAGTCCAAAGCAATGAAGCAGGTGGTGGTTTAGGCTGGAGCCAAGCAGACGCATTATCACTATATGGTACTTTTACCGGTTTAGTTTACTTAACACCATTAATTGGTGGTTGGTTAGCTGATAACGTATTGGGTCAACGTAAAGCCATTTATATTGGTGGCTTCTTAATGGCAGCGGGTCAATTTACGCTTGCAGCACCACATAGTTGGATGCCGGGTTTAGAAACCATGATGTTTTATATTGGTTTAGGGACGTTAATTATAGGTAACGGTCTTTTTAAACCAAATATCTCCACTATGGTAGGTGATTTATACCCTGCTGGTGATCATCGTCGTGACGGCGCATTCACCATATTTTACATGGGTATCAACTTAGGTGCAGCTTTGTCAGGCTTTATTGTAGCTTGGGCTTACACTTCATTTGGTCATGAAGTTGTAATTGGTGGTGAAGAAGTATTTATCAACAACTGGCAAGCAGGTTTCTTCTGCGCAGGTGTTGGTATGATTTTATCGTTGATTATTCAGTTTTTCTTTGCGCAAAAATTACTTGGCGACATCGGTGTCGAACCGGCAGCTAAAGTAGAACAAAGAAAAAATGCAGCTAAAGGTGAAACCAGAAGTGAACCGCTAACGAAGATTGAACGTGACCGTATTAAAGTCATTATGGTAATGGGATTATTCACCATTATTTTCTGGGCTGGCTTTGAACAAGCTGGCGGATTAATGAACTTGTTCACTAACAATTTCACTGATCGTATGATTGGTTCGTGGGAAGTACCTACCACTTACTTCCAATCACTCAATGCTATTTTTATTGTTGTTTTTGCTCCAGTGATTGCCTCTATTTGGATCCGCTTAGGTAAAAACGAACCTAACTCACCCGTTAAATTTGCGTTAGGTTTATTCTTACTTGCCATCGGTTTCTTATTCATGATGGGCGCAGTATTCGAAATGGGCGGCGACGCTTCAGTTAAATCAAGCATGTGGTGGTTAGTAGGAGCTTACTTCTTCCACACCATGGGTGAATTATGTTTATCACCAATTGGTTTATCGATGGTCACTAAATTGGCACCACTGCGTATCGCATCATTAATGATGGGTGCATGGTTCCTATTTATTGCTGCAGCAAACAAAATTGGCGGCCTAGTAGGTTCGTTAATTGGTCATGGCGGCGAAGTCGAAGAACAACTCGCAAACGCAATGGCAATTTTTGCTGGGATCGGTATTACCGCTGTCGTCTCAGGTATTATTTTATACCTAATGTCAGATAAATTAGTTGACTGGATGCACGGTGCAGAAAACAAAAATGATACTGAAGAAGAAGTTTTAGAAGAAGAAATTGCAGTCACGGCCGAACATGAAGGAATTCAACGTTAATTGGTTTTGATGTAATTGTTATTCTTAATAAAATCCCCTCCAAGTTTCACTTGTGAGGGGATTTTTTATATACCCACATCATCCTGCTAGGATCGCTTCGCTGCTAGAACGGACTGCGTCCTGCTAAAGTCGCTTCGCTATGCTGTTTGCTTTTATAGCCTCTAGCCGCGAAGCGTCCTAGCAGCGCAGCGCTCTAGGTTTCTAGTGTCTAGATAGTCTCGAACAATGATCAGCGACACGCTAACTGCATAAAGCCACCCGCTTTAATATCAGATTGATAAACAAGCCCTGTAAAGCGGTTCTCAAGCAGTTGTTGTTTATGCTCATAAAAATGTGTGCCAATACAAATTTGTTCATCACGTAATAAGGTTCTAGCTTGCATACTCGGCTTATCCCACCCTGAACTGCCAAGAGGTGCTGATTCGGGCAATGCAAGAGGAGTGAGTTCATTACCGTTACGTAAATAACACCTTAGTCCTTTACCTGATTGTCCGATTGATAATTGGTAGCCGCTTAAATCGAGGCACACATAAATAATATCGGTATTAATATGTAACCCAGACTTCACCATGCGCTGATGAAGATACGACAGCATATTATTAGGCTCGATTAAGGTATTGCTTAAACCATTTCTAAACAGCTTAAGTTTCTGATTAATAAAACTGCGCAATAAGACACAGCCAAAAGCAGCGCTATTATCCTCAGGTGAAAAGTGTGCCATATACATCACTAAATGATGTTCCCCCACCATAGTAGAATCGATGAAGTAAGCACTAACATCATTATTTTTAAATAAACTGTAATTGATTTCGGCTTTAGGATAATAGATATGCGAAGCAGGAAATAACTGCTGCTGAACACTTTTGGCCGCTTGAGCATTTTGCTCAAGTAAAGATAAGTTATCAGTGAGCTCTTGATAAGATAACTCATTCATTTCTTGTAAATGCGATTGCCCAGAAACATTCATCGGCGTAGCGGCTGACATCATCGCTTGGATGATTGCCTGCTCAATAATGAATAAATCAGCAATAGGTTTAGTCAGATAATCACTGGCACCGATGCGCAATGCTTCAACAACATCAGACATCACATCATTACCAGAAATAACAATAGCGGGTATAGCAGGATTAATATCCTGCATCTGTTTAAGCATCGACAAACCATGAAGGCCAGGCATACTTAAGTCTGCAATAACAATATCAAAAATAGCATCGGAAAAAAGGGCTATACCTTCATATCCATTACATGCTTGTTGAACCCGAGCACCTTGTCCCTGCAAAAAATCAGCAACGACATGGCGAAATATCGGGTCGTCTTCAACGAAGAGGATCTCGACATCAGTAAGCGCCATACAACAACCTCGCAAACTACACTGCCGAGGTGCCTGTATGCCTCGACTATTCTAGTTCATCTAAATATTCGTCAAGTAACTCATCGTCCGCTTGACTAGATGGCACATCACCATCAAAAACTTTGTAATCCATATGCTGCAAATAGGCATCTTTTACAAAAGCATAAGGATCAAGAGCATTGTCTAATAATCTTTCTTGATCAATGGCTTTAGAACGTGCATCCAAGCCCTTTAAGCCCCATTTTAATACTGACTGCCACATCGTTAACTCTGATAAAGGAAAGTATAGACCATCCACCCAATCAGAGGCGATTTCTCTTGTCACAATTGGGCCATAAAACGGCGCCATAAAATAAGGACCATTTGGTGTACCGTAATAACCTAACACTTCGTTAAAATCATCTTGTTTACGGTGCATCCCCATCATGTCAGCAACATCGACTAAACCCAGTAAACCGATGGTGGTATTAACCGTAAAACGACCTCCTGCATTAGCAGCCCACCCCCACTTTCCTTGTAAGGTATTATTCACCAGAGAGCTAGGTTCCTCTAGGTTATAAACAAAATTATTAACCCCCGTTCTGACAGGATTAGGAACATAGTCTTTATAACCATGAGCAACTGGGCGAATAACATACCTATCTAAAAACAGATAGTTAAAGTCCCACATTGTGCGGTTAACTTCTTCAAATGGATCGCGAGGATCATTATATTTAATTTCAACCGCAGGTCGTGATGATGTGGTAACTTGAGGTGCTTCGGTTTCGGCATACGCGGGCATGCTAACTGCAACAAACACCTGAAGTAATATCCATTTATACTTCATATAATTCTCTTTAAAATGACAAAAGGTACTACTCAACAAACTGCTATTTTTGTCTTTTTATTAAAGCAATTTTTGTTCAAGTCGATATAATTTAGCAAGCAAGTGTAAGGCTGTTATCATTCACTATTTAGCAATCAGACCTTACTCATACGTCTTTGTTACCAGCAATCATTCACTATAATGGTAATAAAACCCAATATGTTGTCCCAATAAAGGTAACAGGGAGCTAAGGATACTGTGCCATTTGACAATATCAATCAAAAAATTGTAAATGAAGTTGATATTGTTCACTGACAAGTAGATTGATTTCAATAGACAAACATGTTCGTTTGATAGGATTTCTATGGCTGTACCAACAACGCTCCCTCAAAAACCGGTCAATACCGTCACAATCAAACCTGTCGATGTCAGTCCGCAGGCAGTGACTGAGCGTAAACAAACTCAAACCGATAGTACTTCTTTGCCAGCAAAAACCTCAAATGAAAAATCCGTTGTATCCAACTCGTCGACCACAAAATCAGATTTAGCAGCAGTATTATTGCCTGTAAAAGTGGTGCAACCACCAGCAAGTGCACAACTCGACATCAGTATTGAAAATCAACAGTATCAACTTAACAAGACCGCTGAACTGCAAAAGTTATTACAACAGACAGCGCAAGTCGTTATAGCAAGCGATCAAGCTAAGCTTGTGGCTCGTGCCGTTTCCAGCGTAAATTTACCCGTAGCCCAAGCAGAAGTCATCAACAGCCAAAGTACCTCGCCTGCAATTCCAACGGCTTCTGCAGGTTCAACTGCCACACCACCCGCCCAAGCGGTGGCGACTCAATTAGTGCTGTTGGCACAACCTATTCAACTTGCCTTACCACAAGGTCTCGAGGAACTAGCAAAACAAAATGGTGTTTCAACACAACAACTCGCATCATTGGCAGCCAGAGTTCAAGGTTATCCTCTGCCAACTGCAATAATAGACCAAGGGAAATTGACCTTTTCTGGTGGCACAAGCATTCAATTATCGCCCAATACCGCGTTAAACTCAGGCCAATATCTAGCTAAGGTCGTAGTACAACATCAGCAATTGCAACTTGCGCTCACGCCAGTCATTGCAGAAATAAGCGTTAATTTAACGAAACTTACGGCACCACCTCAAGCGGCCCAGACACTTGAATCAGCAAACATCATCATAACTAAAAATGAACCAGCACAAATTCTCAGTCAATTTCTAAAAAAGCTAGAGTCTACACCACTGCCAATCATTGATAATGCGGTAAAAGGAAGCGATGCCCAACAAAAAACGCCTAATGAATTAACATCGTCTTCTGCCAAAGTCGGCCAAGACAGTACGGCAGTAAAAATCTTGGCTCCGGCAACACAACAGCAAAGCTCATCAGGACTATCAGCAGAATCGAATCTCGCTAAAACTGGCAGCAATATGGAACAACAGCAAGCCAATCTAGCCAAAAGCGCTGTTAACAACACTGTAGAGCAAACAGCATTACCAACTAAATCAGTAGCGGAACAAAACAATCCCAAAGCAAACACCGCTTCTACGATAGACAATAGCGCAAAAAACAATCCACCAAACAACCCTGCATCAAACAACAACGCATCAAACAAAATGAACAGTGACAGTGACCCTGCACCAATAGAAGTGCTGAATAAAGCGTTATCAAAAGCAGGCGCGATGCCAATCAAACAGCAGTTAAGCCAACAAATTCCACATAATCTTGCCAGCGAACTGTTTAAGCATCTACCACAAATTAGCCCACATCCATTAAGTGCATTGAGTGATCCGGCATTACTCAGCAGTGAGCTATACAGTTTAGCGGCGCTTAATCTTGCCCATACCCAACTAGGTCACTCAACTAGCGCACAACCCTCACCACTGTTTTCAGGTAGTGCTATCATAACCTTATTCCAGTTATTATTAGGGGTAAAAACAAAATCAACAGGCTCAGGGATCAGCGATAAACTTCAAGCGCACCTTGCGCAGTTGCAACAACGAACCTTGAGTAAACTCAGTGCGAATTCAGGTCTATTAGCTGCATTAGATAAGCTAGGAGGTGCAGACTCTTTGGCACAATTGGCTAACAGTATTGCGCTGTATCAACATGCAAGCACCGATCCCAATCAAGCCATGACTTGGTACTTTGCTCTACCATATTCAATTAACCAACGCGATGAACAATTTGAAGGTAAATTTGAACAAGAAAATGATTCAGACAAAGATAAAAAAGCAGGATGGAAACTACAACTCAAATTTAATTTAGCCCAAGGATCATTATTGATTTGTGCTCATAAGCAAGCTGATGTGCTTGATATCCAATTTAAAGGCAACAATCAAATGCTACTTGCAAAAGTAGAACGCTTTAACCAAGCACTGTCAGATAAAATTACTCAAATTGGTTTTACACCAGGTAAGCTCACAACGCAGTTAGCCCAAATTCCAGCAACGTTATTACCTGGCGATCACTATTTAGTCAAAACAAGAGCTTAATAGAGAACATGATGAAAGATGACTCGAAAAAAATACAGCAAGCAGTCGCACTCAGTTTTGATGGTAAAAGTGCCCCAAAAATTACTGCTACTGGTAAGGACTTAGTTGCCGAGGAGATGATATTAATCGCTAAGGAAGCGGGGATCCATATCCATCAGGACCCACACTTAAGTGAGTTTTTGCAGTTATTAGAATTAGGTGATGAAGTACCGAAAGAGTTGTATCTATTAATCGCTGAATTGATTGCATTTGTGTATATGTTGGATGGAAAGTTCCCTGAACAATGGGATAATCTTCATCAAAAAATTGTCGCTCAAGCTTAACTCCTTTCAGCTACAAAATTGTCAAACCTAGATCATCTAATGTTAATGTTGTAAAAATTGGTAAATCAAGCTCGCTGTTATCATTATGCCACCGACTCCCAGTCCACCGAGACACAATCCAGCCAAACGGTCTTGGTCAAAATCAAGCCAGTCATTAAATGCTGCATAATAACGCAGCGATATCCCATACAATACAATGAGGACTAAAGAGATAAAACTATACAAATAGTGTTCTGGATAGGCAAACGTCAGCAACGGAAGAAATGCCAACAGGTAATCACAACCCTTTTGCTGTACGTCAGTTCGATACACAATATACGCATCAATACACATTTGGATTGGAATATATATGGCTAGTAAACCTAACAACCAAATGAAATCCATCACAACCTCTGTATCGGACTGTAAGGAACTGAAACGCTAATACTGCAGAAAACTATCGTGATATAAATACTCTCAAAAAAATCAATCTCACTTAAAATCATATCATCAATAACAATGTCATAAATGACAATAATAAAAGCTACAGCAGAGCAAATTAATCGATAAAGTATTGCGGATATATGGGGGATATAAAAAATGTCGAAAAACAATAACTGAGTAAATCGAGAAGAAAGTTGTTTCATTACAAATCCATTTTATTAATGCGTATCCATTACACATTTTGGTGAAAATAACGCTTAAAAAATACAACTAAAAAACACTGTGTAAACCGATAACTGAACATCACAAATAACACACTAAACAAACAATACCTAAATATAGCAGCAACATGAGAACAGCAACTAGAATTTATAGCAAAGTAATAGATTAAAATATCAAACCAATATTAACACTGTTGTATAAATTTATAATCAACAATAAATGTACATGTTGCTATTAGATAACAATCAAGACCTTACAAACACAATAGCAGCTCAAATATTCAGCGATATTGGCTGGCTTAATCTTTAAAAAAGTGAATACTGTTGTTAGCATAGGAGTGGTTATATAACTGAACGTCATAACGTGTTCCTTTTTGGATATTTAAATTATGTTTTCATACCATCATAATGCGCACTGCCCTATCAATTAAAATGACTAAATATTGGCTGACACGAGTATTAATTTTATCTTTGTAATTTGCATACACTGATAAATTAACTGGACAGTAAACTCAGGGAATTGTAATGAAGACCAACCTTAAACTGATATCCGTTGTGAGTATTTCTTTCATCTTGCCTGCACAAGCGCAAGTAGTCAGCTTTGATGATTACGGACCTTTACAAGTATATGCACAATCACCGATGCAATCTCTCAATCTTAGCCCACTGTTGCGTTCTGGTTTTTCATTACCTCAAGGTCAAAAGGAATGGTATATCACAGCCAACGCTGCCAGCGTCTGGTCCGAATCCGATGAGTTATTGGCTGATTACTACCAAAATGCGATTAGCAGCGGCTTAAAATGGCAAATTACAGAGGATTTACTGTTTGATACTAATTACACTTGGCAATTTAGTGGTGACAACCATTTAGATTCATTAACAATGTGGTTCCACGATGCTTTTGGATTTGACCAAAATGGTCGTAACCAGCAAGCTAAACACCAAAGTCAAATGCGTTCAGAAAAATACGATATTGATATTGAAAACTTTAATGGTGAAACTCTCAATAATGCATTTACAGCATATTTAGGTTATCAATTACTGCAAAATGAACACCATGGTATTTCGGTTGGAGGCACGCTGTACTACAAGTCTGTTGATTCTGGCCCATTTGCTGATGAAAGCTTCCAGCAAAGCGTGCAAATTAATTACGGCTATCACAATGGCAATCACCATGTGAACTCTACTCTAGGGATCAGTTTCCTACACGATAAAGCGCCGCTATCGCAAAATAGTTTCGAATCTCATTACCTAACGTTGGGGCTGGGTTACGAATATCGTACCGGTCGGCACGGTTGGTTAGCTGAATACCATCGTTATGATGGCATGGTAAGTTGGGATGAGAACTTCTCAGAGGCGTCTAATGAAGCGTTATTGGGTTATCGCTATTACTTCAATAGCAGCGCCATCGAATTCACTATGGTTGAGAACTTTTTAAACATGGATAACAGTGCTGATATAGCTTATGTATTAGGTTATCGGCATAAATTTTAGATCCTAGGTTCTAGTGCGCTACGCTTCTAGTGCGGACTACGTCCTGCTAGGGACTGCTGCGTTGTTACAATAAAAAATGGATAGCAAGCGATGAAAAGCGATATCAAGCGAGTTAGATTCCAGTGCGTAGCACCTCTAGTTATCCAGACTCTAAGCCTATACATTTATAGCATCTAGCAGCGCAGCGATCTAGTTACCTAGGTATTTTCTTCAACTAAACAACCTAGCACTCTATTTCTGCCACGGTCTTTGGCTAAGTACAATTGTTTATCTGCCGCTTCAACTAAGATTTTATTGGGCATATCATACATTGGCACCACAGTTGAAACCCCTGCACTTACAGTAACAAATTTAGAAATTGGTGAGTTTATATGGGCTATTTTCAATGACACTATACTGTCAACAATTTGCTGAGCCACATAAGTGCCACCAATTAAATCGGTGTTTGGTAGTACACAGATAAACTCTTCACCACCATAACGCGCAACTAAGTCATAAGGGCGGTTAACGGTGTCTTGTATCTTCTGAGCAACAACACGTAAACATGTATCACCCTCAGTGTGGCCGTAGGTGTCATTAAAATGCTTAAAGAAATCGATATCCAATAAAATAATGGTCAATGGCTGTTTTTCACGTGCGCATTGTAACCAAGTAACGGGTAGCACTTGATCAAACTTACGCCGATTAGCCACACCTGTTAATCCATCTAACAAAGCAATAGAGCGTAATAAATCAGTTTGAGATTTAGCCATCATCTGATTTTTAATGCGTGCTTTAGTAATAACGGGATTAATGGGTTTATGAATAAAATCAACCGCGCCTAACTGAAATCCCTTAACCTCTTTATCTTCATCAAAATGACCAGACACAAAAATAACGGCGACATCTTCTGTATCGGGGTCTTTTTTCAAATGCGCACACACATCAAATCCATTAAGCATTGGCATTTCAATATCTAACAATACGATATCTGGTTTGACTTTTTTACACATATCAATGGCTTGATGACCATCGCGAGCCATATAAATGTCATAATCCGCTTGCAAGAGCTGATGCAATATTTTGATGTTCACCACTTGATCATCAACTAATAGTATTTTACCTCTAACTGGCGCGACACCAGAAATATACTCATCTATGAACACGCATCACTCCTTAATTATCGATGTTAATGTATCGACAGCATCCACGAACTCAAGTTGGCTCACTTGATTTTTCAATCTTAACCACTGCTTATCTGGCACCACGTCGCTTAACAGGCGCTCAAGGTACTCAATGGCATCTAAATTTTGCTCAACCAATAATTCCATTAATCGGTTGATTTTATCGGGTTCTATACTTTGTATCGGCAATACTGCATTATTATCCAGCGCATTAGTTGTTAATACTGCACTTTCATCTGGAAAAAGAGTATCTAACATATGCAAGCTATCATTAATCTGACCTTGCATTTGGCTTAAGCAAGCGAATGAATCGATATTAACAGCATTCTTTATATTTTTCTCTAGTGTGGCAGCAAAAGCTGCGAGTCGCTTAGCACCAATATTACTGGCAGTACCTTTAATCGTATGAGCAATACTACAGATAACATTGTCATCATTTTGTGCGAACGCTTGAGTAAGTAATGATAATTGTTCTGACATTTCTGATGCAAAATGATGCTTCACATCAATGAAAAATGCAAGTTCACCACCAAAACGACGCAGAATAGAATCTGGGTTTTCGATAATCGCTTCATCGTCACCATCATCAAGCATCTCTGGTAACGCAATAGGTGAATTATTGATAGTTGAATGATAATAAGCACTATTATCTTGGCCCAATAGACTAAGCATACAAGGTAATAAAAGAGTCATGTCTATCGGTTTACCGATATGTTCATCCATACCCGCCTCTAAGCATAATGTTTTATCAGCAAGCGATGCATTAGCCGTCATCGCTAAAATGGGTAAATCATTAAATCGGCCATCGGCACGAATAAGGCGCGTAGCCTCAAGTCCATCCATTACTGGCATTTGCATGTCCATAATGACAATATCAAATTGATTATTTGACTTAGTAACCCAATCAACGCCCTCAATACCGTCTTTAGCCAATGTCACTACCGCGCCTTGTAGGCGTAATAATTCATCAATAACTTGGCGGTTAAGCTGATTATCTTCAACCACCAACACCCTGACACCTTTTAAGACTAAATGGGTTATTTTTCTAGGTTGCACAGGCTGAACTAAACCATTTATGGCTCGGTAAACGGCCTCAAGCATTAAGTTGGCAGTAACAGGTTTGGTTAACATACTCACAAAAGGTTGCTGGCGATATTGTTTAGTTTGTTCCATCACCTCTGCACCATATGCCGTCAGCATAATAATGGCTGGAGCCTTACCTGCCGGAAACATCGCTTGAATATGATTGGCGGTTTCTAAGCCATTCATATCGGGCATGCGCCAATCCATAATAATTACATCATAGTGACTGCTGGCATTTAAGCTTTGCTCTATAAGATTGATAGCCTGTTTACTATTATGAGCTTCATTAACATAAGCACCATGGGCCATTAAGGTTTTGGATAAAATTTTACGACTCATTTTACTGTCATCAACAATCAGAATATTCTTACCCAGTAAATCGATATCTAGATCGTTATTCTTCACTTCAACAATATTAAACGTCAACTCAAACCAAAAACGACTTCCCTCACCAACATGGCTCGATAATGATAATTCTCCCCCCATCAACTCAACTAAACTTTTAGTGATAGCTAATCCCAACCCTGTACCGCCGAATCGTCTTGACGTTGAAGACTCTGCTTGAACAAAACCTTGGAAAATTTTGCTGCTTTGTTCAGGGCTAATTCCGATACCAGAATCAGTAATCGAAATAGTTAAATTCACTTGATTCGCAGTACACTCATTACAGTGTACCCCAACAATAACATGACCTTCAGAGGTGAATTTAATCGCATTACCCGCAAGATTTAACAACACCTGTCGTAAACGAAGTTCATCGCCTTCAAGCAAGTACGGAATGGCAGGATCTAAATCAAAAATGACTTCTAAATGTTGACTGTGTACGTTGGCCGCTAACATCACCGCTAATTCGCGCATTAAGGTTTCGAGTTGAAACGGATGCAAATCAAGTTCTAACTTACCAGCATCAATTTTCGAAAAGTCTAGAATATCATTTAATAACCCTAATAATGACTTCGCAGCAATCTCCGCTTTAGTGACATAATCAGCTTGTTGGCGGCTCATATCAGAATGCTGAATAAGTTGTAGCATGCCTAATACCGCATTCATTGGAGTACGAATTTCATGACTCATATTGGCTAAAAATGCTGATTTAGCCGCACTCGCAGCATCTGCGGCTTGTTTAGCTAAACGCAAAGTTTGTTCTAACTCGCGTTGCTCTGTAATGTCACGGTTAATCCCAACCACGCGCAAAGGTTTACCTGTTTTGTCATAACTAATTTGGGCCCCGGCATGAATGTAGCGAATTTGATTCGAGCTGGTAATGATCCTGAAAGTCGGTTCATAAGGAATATTCAAGTCAATGGCTTGTCGTAGAGCGAGTTCAGCCATTTCAATATCATCTGGATGAATCCGTTTTTGCCAATGCTGGTAATTTAAGCCCTTTTCTGTAAGCGCTGTTGGGTAATCATACATAGCAAACATCCGATCGTTCCATTGTAAGTCGTCGGTGTCTAAATCTAAATTCCAAATACCTAACTCAGCAACTTCGGCTGCTTTACTCAGTTGATTACTGGCCGACACTAACTCCTCTTGTTGCTTGAGCATTTGATCGATATTCACCGCAACACCTAAATACCCTACAATCTCTCCAATTTGATCGCGCATAGCCGAAACCGACAACGACACTTGGCATTGAGATAAGTCTTTACGGATATACGTCCAGGTACGCGTTTCAGGCCCTTGTGTTCTAGGCTTATACACAAACACATCAAAAGTACTAATATCTTCGCCAAACTCCTCTGTTAACTCTTCACTGCGTTGGCGGACCTCTGAAGGTAGATGCCATATTGCAGGACTTTGCTTACCTACAATCTCCTCAGCCTTATAACCAAGTAACAACTCTGCACCACGATTGAAAATGTTAATAATGCCATCATTATCGGTTGAAATAATCGCAATTTCTGTTGCTGCGGCAAGCACGTTTGTGAGTAAAGACGCGAGTTTATTCTTTTCTAACTGGGTATTTTTACGTTCAGTAATGTCAATCCTCAATGCGATGCAGCGAACAAGATTACCGTTTTCGTCCATCACTGGGGCAATTACCGTATCAAGCCATTTAATATTGCCCTGTCTATCTCGGTTACAAATTTCATCATGCCAAGTCTCGCCTGCATGAATGGTTTGCCACATCTGCTGCCAGAAGGCACGATCATGTTCATTGGATTTTAAAATAGAATGTTTCTTACCAATCATTTGCTCGCGAGTGAACCCTGATGTTTGACAAAAATTATCATTTACCACCAAAATAACGCCATTTTTATCTGTTTCAGAATAGAGCAGCTGCTGATTAATATTATCAAGTAAGGTTTTATTTTCTGACAGGGCTTGTTGTAACGCTTGAGTACGTTCGGTAACTTTACGTTCAAGACTGGCATTAATGTTCAAAATTTGCTTTTCAGCATTTAGCTGTACTGTAATATCTCGGATAGTCTGACTGACGCCGATAATTTTGCCAAACTCATTATAAATAGCCAATGAGGTCATCGATGTTGACAGTAATTCATTGTCTTTTCGTTTATGTTGGCTAACAAAATTTAGTAACGATTTACCACTTAGTACCTGATTAAATTTTTCATTTTCAGCATCATAGCCGTCGTTTGGTACAATAAACGTTGTTTTCTTGAGGCCTATCACCTCATGTTTCTCGTAACCGAACATTGTTACCGCACCATCATTCCAACTGGTAATAACACCATCACAGTCAAAACTAATAATCGCATCAAGCGAATGCTCTAAAATATTGGCTCGTCTTTCATTATCTTCCAAAATGATACGCTTACGGCCTAATGCATAGCCGTAAAAACCAATAAGCCCACCCAATAACAAGCTCACAATCGCACCATAACTAAATACAATTTTCGGTGAACTTAAATGTAAACCGCTGACAAATTCAGGATAAGCCACTAACGTTACTTGCCATTTACGTCCAAATATTTCTCGATCTAATGTAACAACAAAAGATGTTAATGGATTAACCTCATCAACATGTGTTTCATAAAACATGACATTATTTTGAGCATCGGTCACATCATTGACCAATAGTTTAGTGGTTTTACGGGATAAATTAATCTGTTCAAAAACTTCATTGGCAACGAGTGGCGCATAACTCCAACCAAAAGCTTGTTGCTCCCTTAACGCCGGGGTTGCTGGAGTCAGTCCAGTACGGTAAATGGGCATTAAAATAAGAAAGGCTTGTAACGGATGACCAGTCGCCTGCACTAACGTGATTGGACCGGTTAAGCGTGTCTCACCCGTTAAATATGCTTGTTGTGCGGCATTTTTGCGGTTTTGTTCAGAGGCAATATCTAAACCGACAGCGGCGAGATTACGATCAATGGGTTCGATATAGTCAATCACGTACCGTTCATCATCATGAGGAGTAAGTTGACGCACACTGAAATCGGGCCAATCATCAAGTTTAGCTTTGGCAACAAAACTCGCTTCATCGTTGGCTGGTACACGGCGGATATAACCAAACCCTCGCGCACCGGGGAACTCACTTTCAAAATCGCGAGTTAAGCTATATTTTTTAAAAAAATCACGAGAAATATTATCTTCACCAACGGTATAAATAACTCCTCTGGCACCTCGCAAACCATATTGATACAATACGATACGATCGATAATATTGTTAGCAACTTGCTCTGTCACCGTTTTAAGAGATTGAGTAATGATGGTGTTATTTTGATTATTAACACTTAAAGCAGTAATAAAACTGATGACTAAGCCAAAAGAAAATACTCCAATACCCAATTTAAGCGCATTTTTATAGCTAGATAGTCTGGTCATTTTTATCATTAGTTAAGAGTCACAGACATTAACTTTGGACGACAAATGCTTTTTTTACAAGCTAGACATTGAAAAATATAGTGTTTCCGAAATTGATTACGAATCTAGACTGCTACGCGGATAGTGCGCTGCGCTTCTAGGGCGGACTACGTCCTGCTAAGGACAGCAGAGCTGTAAAGCTTAGACGCTAGGTTTTAGTGCGCTACGCTTCTAGGACGGACTACGTTCTGCTAGGGACAGCTGCGCTGTTAAGATGTTATAGAACCGAGTCAGCTAGAATCTAGTCATCTAGGCTTGTGCTTTTATAGCATCTAGCAGCGTAGCGCTCTAGTCATCTAGCTTCTAATTCCAAGCTATCCCGCTCTAACGCCCAACTGTCGTTTCGGTTAATGCGTCAAACTGAATGATATAATAGTGGCCATCACTTTTGTCTTGCTGGTTATTAACCGCTGGAGACTGATGTAACTTATTCACCGTAACTAACAACTTACCATCGGCCGTAGTTGAAAAACCGTCAGACCAACTGAACTTGTCACTATCTTGATGCAAAATATGATATTGACGATCTGTGTCGATATAACCGACAGCATTATTGCTTATATCAGTAACATAAATGTTGCCGCCATTATCAATGGTTATGCCGTCGCTGACAGGCTTATTAGCATAAAACTCCACTTTGCTGCGTAACATATTGGCCGATAATTTAGCATCTAGTAGATATTGAGTGTGCACCCGATATAACTTCTCACCACTTAATGCACCAAAATAAACCCACTCGTTATTAGGGTCTATAGTCAGTGAATCAACCCCAATACGAATAGGCTGGCCACCGATAGATAAAGTATTGCCATTAATCACCGTATCAACATTTTCAGGACGGGTATAAACGCTGCCATCTAATACTCGTCTTGCTGTGCCACTCGTTAAATCAACCACAATTAATGCCGCATTACTGCCACCAGCAGGATCGGAGATATATACCGTTTCATGTTGCCTATCAACCGCAAGATCATTCAAAAATGAATTATCCGGCAATACTGGTGCCGCTAAAGAAATCATTTTATATAAACGGTTTTGTTGAGTGTCCCAACCGATAAGTCGCCCGACACCGTCAGTAGAAGCAGTTTCAAGCATCCATAAAATGCCCTGTTCATCAATCACCACGCCCAAAACAGGATTAAGATTTTGATTGAACTCTGTATTAGGGTAATCGACGATAGCGCCATCTTTTTTAAGCTCGACAATTCTCGAATCAACACTGTAAAAATGATGATTACTCATGAAAACTCGCCCAGTAGATGACACGGCCACATTACCAGGGGGATGTTGGCTGTCTAACTCGCGGAACACTGAATAATCGGCAGCATATACAGTACTGATAAATAAACTACTCAGTAACACTAAAGACGCAATCACTCGCGTTTTAGATAACAACACTATTTTAGGTAGTATGTTCATTCTAGATGCCATAGCGGTTGTAGATTCAAATAAACTTTTAAACATCATAAATTAGATCCCTACAGCGCTTTTAATGAGCTAATGATATCTTCAGGATCAAGACGGTAAGTATAATCAGCATCAACAAATGCTTTCACAATGGTGCCGTCTTTTGCAACCACAAAGGTCGCCGCTAATGGAAAATTAAATTGATCCGCACCATTATGTTTCTCAACTTCGACACCAAATTTCTTATAAAGATCACGAATAGAATCGGGTAACGAAAAGACTAAACCAAGCGCTTTGGCATACTCTGCATTCACATCTGACAAGACATCAAATTCAAGTTCATTTTTCTCTGCGGTTGAAAGTGACATATCAGGCAACTCAGGCGTAATAGCCACAAACGTTGCCCCTAACTGTTTAAACTCAGCTAGATGTTGCTGATAGGCGCGCAGCGCTAAATTACAATATGGACACCAACTACCACGATAAAATGTCACCACAACCGGTCCATTAACTAACAACTCGGATAAATGACGGGTAACGCCCAATGGATTGGTTAAAGAAAACGCAGCCAGTTTATCACCCGCTTTAGGTGCGCTATCGATAATGCCGGATAACTTCAGGTTTAACGTCGCATCCGACATGATCGCCAATACCTCAGGAGGTAAATTGGCAGCGTTGGCATCTCGTTTTTCAGTCAGCTGGGTGGATAATGACATAATAGCGTCTCATTTTATCTTGAATATTCATTCAAGATAATCAAATCATAACAACAACGCAAGCAGTTTTTGAACAATCATTCAAGTAGTGCTATTATAGCGTCAGTAACGATTGAGGATCGATGTCATGGCAAAGAAAAATTTTGAACGAGCGGACGTATTAGATAAGGTCATCACCCTATTTTGGCAAAATGGCTATGCCGCATCAAGCATTCAGCAAATCACTAAAGCCACTGGATTAAAACCAGGTAGCTTATATTATGAATTCGATAGTAAAGAAGGCTTATTCCAAGCAGCCTTAGCACGCTATGCCACCTTTTCGATTGAGGCTATTCATCAACTAATGCAACAGGCTGACGATGTCAAAGCAGGTATTAGACAGATCCTCGACAACATTGTTGAGCAATCAAAGTCTTGTGATTACTGCGGTTGCTTCTTAATCAAAACTCAACTTGAACTCGCCTCTCAAGGTAACGAGCTATACAAATTTGCTTCATCACAATTAACTGAGATTGAGCATGTATATCAACATTACCTGAGCCAATTATATGAGGCTGAAACAGCTAAAGCCTATGCAGCTCAACTGATGACCGTCACATTCGGTATCCGCATCTATGGCTATCAGTCAGAATCAGCAGCAACCCAAATCAACACTATCAACGCGCTACTGCCATGGCTAAAAGTTGAGTGTTAAGCTTATACGTTACCCAGTATATTGAGAGTTCCCCCCTGCTGTCACGGACTGAATGTGGACAGTTTAACCTCGTTGTTATTGATGATAACAGCGGTATCTTGGTGCAACAGTTTACCTATGTAAGTGGTCGCTCAACGTCAAACTTTCCAATGACCACATCATTTTGATTAGGTCCTTTTGCGCACGTTGCCCACACGTAAAAAAACAGCCTCGCAATGCGAGGCTGTTTAACCTTAAGTAACCTCAACTCGGGTTAAGAGGTGGGATATGTAAGGCAAAATGACAATATTCGGCTTATTTAATATCAAACTTGTCATTTGTTTTGCTAGCAAGGCGCATCGATGCGTCAATAGCTAACCAATTACAAGCCAAAACAACACAGTCAGCGAGACAAATGGCTGTTTGATAAACGTTTATTATCCCAAGTTGAGGTTAAGTCACTACTCTTCTTTTGTCTCAGGGTAGAGGTTATTCCACCACTGTGGCTCATCCTTTAACTTCATGTCGAACCATGCCATAGTGGTATTCCACCAATCAAAGCGGGCTTGGCGGCTATTGATGTGATGGTCTTGATCGTTAAACTCAACCAACTCCACTTCTTTACCTAATAGCTTAAGTGCAGTGTACATATAATGGCTTTCACCTACTGGTACGTTGGTGTCTGCATTACCGTGAATAAGTAATAACGGCGTGGTAATTTTGTCTGCATGGTATAGCGGGCTTTGTTCTACATAGAGCTCTGGATTATTCCACGGAAAACTGCCGCGACTCGCCACGCCAGAATAACCATAACCCCACCAGCCATGACCCCAGTAAGACGATAAATTACTGATCCCCGCATGCGACATTGACGCCGCAAAAATATCGGTTTTTGTAGCCAAATACATGGTCATGAAACCACCATAAGATGCACCCATATTTCCCACACGTTTAGCATCAACTGATGGGTACGCATTTAAGAAGGCTTTAGTACCCTCAATAATATCGTCAGCGCTGTACTTGCCCCAGGCATTAACATGACGACCACTAAAGGCTTGGCCATATCCGGTAGCACCGTTTGGTTGCACAACATACACAACATAACCTTGGGCTGCCCATAAATTAAATGGCCAACGCCCGGTAAAGTGACGCCCTACAGGTGAGGTACCTCCATAGTAATAGACTAATGCGGGATACTTTTTACTGGCATCAAAATCGGCAGGTAAATAAACACGGCCATCAATGTTATGCCCATGGGTATTAGTAAAATCAAAATCTTCAATTTTACCTAAACGCGTGTTGGCATAGCTAAGTTGTTGACTATCAAACAGCAACTGTTTACGGCTTGAATTAACCTTCATTTTATAGGCTTTTTGCGGCGCAGTGGCAGAGGTACCTGCAAATACTAATGTGGGTGTAGATTGCTCAATGGCAACACTAAAGCCGTCGATCATATCCACACCGGTGTCTATTCGATTAAAGTGTTTTTTGCTTTTATCAAATAAATACAAAGGTGCACGGTCGCCTTCGGTTACCGTCACAATTAAATCATCATTTTCAAGCTTGGTGATGCTGCCTATGGAAGGATCAAATTCTTTACTGAGTGCACTGACATTGCCTTTAGCATCACGCCAATATAACTGACCATCATAGTCGTTCACTTCAATATTAGGATCTTGTATTCCTGTGCCGTCCATAAAACGCGGCCCAGCGGTAATATACATACCGTCATTAGCATATAGTGCACTATTAAAACTGCGATACTCACCCATCATGGTTTCGCTTAAATCAGCTAATGCCAGCTCAATAAGCTGCGTTATTCCATGGGCTGGCTGTGCATAATCCACTGGCGAGCGCGTTAACAATAGTTTGCCTTTATCTGCATTACTGTCTAACAAAGAACTGCTGACGTTGTTGTCTGTCAGTTGACGGATAAAGCCCGAGGCAACATCTACTTGATAGAGTTGACTGTTG
This sequence comes from Shewanella sp. SG44-2, assembly GCF_014164215.1. Taxonomy (NCBI): domain Bacteria; kingdom Pseudomonadati; phylum Pseudomonadota; class Gammaproteobacteria; order Alteromonadales; family Shewanellaceae; genus Shewanella; species Shewanella sp. SG44-2. The sequence continues at coordinate 10,077 of NZ_JACJEU010000016.1, read as the reverse complement.
TTACGCCAATAACTCCAGCGGTCTTCTAATGCTTGAAAACGCTTAGAGGTGGCTTTTTCATCGGCTTTAAAGGGCTTTTCCCAGCTAAATAACACCGTGTCACCTAACCACTGTAAACCAGACACATTGTCCATATCAGTCGCGACTACGTTAATGCTCAAATCAGCAACATTGAATAATTGAATTTGTTTGTTAGCCACAAAAACGAGTTGTGAAGAGTCGCTTGACCAAACCGCACTGCTTGGGCGGTTATCTTGCCAGCGGTACATCACGCTGTTGTCTGATAATTTACGTAACTCGGTCACTTGAATCGGCGTATCACCTTGGCTAGCTTGGTATTCAATGGTCGATTGCAATAAATACTTGCCATTAGGTGACAGGGTTAAGCCACTGATCACTTTTGAATCAAATAACTGCTCCGCAGATACTTGCTGTGTTTTTTGTGCAGTAAAGTCGAGATTATCAACTTCACTTTTGCCCTGCCAATCAAGGCTAAATGCGCTATCTTGTGCTTGGCCATCGGCCAATACCACAAGGTGGTAGTCACCATTTATCAGTTCAAGTTCAACTTTATCGGCAGATTTAAGCAGTTGCCCATTCAAATACATTTGAGGATTTTCAAGCCCGTTAACGGTTAATGTGCCTTGGGTAAAACGATCTGTCGACATTGGCACTTGATAGGCTAACCAACCCTCGCCTTCAACCTTAGTTGATGCAGCTTGCCAAGACAGTGGCTGATTAAATATCGTCACCTTACTGGCGTGATTAGCCTGGCTGAGCTGAGCAACCAAATTAGCACGCAGCGCATCGGCATGAGCACTTTTCGATAATGGCGCTGCTGAGACTTTATTTACTGGGCCAATACGTTGAATGTACTTAGCGTCAATTTCTGCGCCGTGTGCCATGCCTGATATTGCAATGGCTAAACTGGTTAACACCAGAGAAAACGTTTTCATTACCTGTCCTTATTGTTGCTTTTTTATTGATTCTTTATGCAAGTGTGACAAAACTGACCGATAAATGCATATTTTTTGTGTATCAATAATTGTCGACTTTATATATACGAATCATTGATTAACAAGGATAAGTGAATTAACGAGAGGAAGTGAATTAAAGAAGCAATACAGTGAAAATTGAAATGAAATAGAAACCGCCAGTATTAGACTGACGGTTTATCTGTTTTGTGGCGGGCCAACTTACACGAGCAAAACGCGATTAATGACCAAATTTAACTCTTATACCTGCGTTAGCAATAAAGCCATCGTTACGTGACCAGATATCGGTAGTCCACTGACCGCTAGGCGCTCTATTAGGCAGTAACATTGGATGTTCATCGGTTTGTTTTACATCGAGTAAGTTTTCTAAGTTAATAAACCAACTGACTCTGCCCACAGTAATTTCGCCCATTAAACCAAGATGCCAATAAGGGTTGGTTTCATCAATATAAGGGTTATCGTTAACGTTTTGGGTGCCGGTATAATAAGCTTCAAAGCCAGCTCTAAAGTTGCCATGTTGCTCCCACATAGCAACAAAACCACCAGAATGACGTGGTGTTAAGGCAATGGCTCTTCTGCCGTCCCCGTCGGGTGAAGCTTCAGTTGCATCTAAATACAAGTAACTTGCAGTCAGTTTTACATCGCCCAAATAATAACGCAGTAACACTTCAGAACCACGGATCTGACTTTCACCAGATGCATTCACTAACCTAACTGCGTCTAAGGAGCCATCGTTATTGACAGAGAAAGCCTCTAAACCCGTGACGTTATCCACATTCGAGCCAAACAAGGTCAAACTCGTTTCCACATCATCAAAGGTATAACTCACATCAAGCGATGCCGTTTTAGCGCGCTCTTCTTGTAAGTTGTCAATCGGCGCTAATCTTGATAATCCTGCGGCCTCAATCTCTTCAACAAACGGTGTAGGGGCAAAGTACCCCTCCCCATAAGAGCCTCTTATGGTTAAGTCACTTGGGCGATAAAGCACTGACACTCTTGGGCTAAATTGAGTACCATATTCACTGTGCTCATCAATGCGCGCACTGTAAGAGGTGGTGATTTGGTCTGTCAGCTCGTAATCAAGTTGAGCAAATGCACCCGGCACTTTATAAGAATAATCAAAATCAGGAAAAGTCTCAGAGGCAAAGATTTCAGACTGATACGCTAAACCAACAACCCAATCACTGTTATCGGTATAACCTGCGATGCTATTTTCAAGTAAATAACTCTCGTGTTGGTCTTCTTCTATATCGGCACCATAAACATGCACATGATCTTGTACCATCGCCGATGCGCGTGTATTAAACGTCAATGACTCCAATAACGGCATACTAAACACTAGGCCGCCATCAAGCCTATCGGAATCCTGCGATTGCTCAAACGAAGTACCATCAGCGACCGTGTTATCACCTAAAGTACCGCCAGTGCGCTGCTCGGTCATAAACCCGCTAGTCACATACAGTGTTTGCCCTTCTTGCCCTTCCCAAAATAATCGAGGACGCACTGTGTATCGCTCATAACCTGCCAGATCGATCCAGCCGTCTTTATCAATATCTTGCTTGTCTTGATAATGAGCCCCTGCCGTCACCGACCCTTTTACATTCTCGCTCAATGGCGACTCAAAATAGGTGGTCACATCCTGACCATCACGCGTGGTTGCATTGACCAACACTTCACCACTGAGTTCATCGCCAGGCGTTCGAGACACAAGGTTAATCACCCCACCGAGTGCTGAACCACCATAAAGTGATGACGCCGAACCTTTAATAATTTCAACGCGACTTAAATCTGTCGGCGGCACTTGCAACAAACCAATCGACCCTGCTTGATTACCGTACAGCGGTAAACCATCGGCCAGTAATTGGGTATAACGACCATACAAGCCTTGCAGGCGAATATTGGCACTGCCTAACGCCGGAGAAGTTGTTTGTAATCTTACACCGCCCGTTTCAGCCACCAGCATAGAAATATTACCCGGTCTCATCGCTGCTTTTTCTTCAATCTCTTCGCGGTTAATCACCTCGACTCGAATAGGTTGTTCATCGGCAATCCGCCCAGAACGAGTGGCTTGTATGACAATGGTTTCCATTTCTTCTTCGTGTTCATGCTCGTGTTCATCCACATCAGCTTTTGGGTCATCATGCTCAGAATGTTGAGGATTTTTACTGTGACTATCACTGTCATTCTTACTGTAATTTGCACTCTGCCCAGACGTATTTATCGAGTCGTCCACCATACTGGCTTCACTCACCCCAATAACACCTAGCGACAAAATTAATGACGCCGCGGAATAACTCAACATACAACTTCCTTTTAACAACACATTATCGAAAAATGATATGCTTTAGCTTAAAGGTTACAGCCACTGGAAGGTCAATATGAAAATAAGTGAATTGGCATCAATTGCCCAGGTATCGGTTAAAACCATCCGATATTATGAGCAAATTGGTTTACTCTCTCCGCCAATCCGTACCAGTAATGGCTATCGTCATTACCAAGAAAAAGACATCGAGACATTGGTATTTATAAGACGATGCAGAGAATTAAACATCGGACTCGATGACATCAAGCGTTTGGTTGATACACAACAAGATCCAAAATCGTCGTGCGCATTAGTCGACAACATCATTGCCGAACAACTTGCTCGCATTCAACAAACTCAGCGAGAATTGGCATTACTAGAACAATCATTAGCCGCACTCGCGAGCTGCTGTAAAAGCCATCAGATAAAAGATTGCAGCATTTTACAGACGCTGAAATCGGCTTAGACTAAAACCAAAACCACTGTTTTTTAATCGTTGAATAAGGGTTTATTGCGCTTTACTGCATGCATCTAAACGACTATGATTCCGACCCATTAGGTGTTGCGTATTCGGTACGGTTAATCCTCTCATTTGCAAGAGAGTTAAATCATAATAACAACGCTAGGCTTGTATATTATTTAACATAAGAAAGGATCATCTGGGCACCCAGAAAATGTATGGATACAATTATGACAACACAGACGATAACAGTACTTTACTACCCAGCTGAACTCGCCATCAAACCCATAGCCGAAGTGTTATACGATCTCGAAGTGGGCGTGAGCGGACGTGTGATTATACCAACGGATTACAAAGTGGATAAAATCATCGTGGCGGTATTTAAAGGTGAAGTTGAAATGTTGAATGCACTTGGTGACCGAGTGGCATCAGAGCTTAATGACGTTGCCTAAAGGTCATATCATTCATTACTAGAAACGGCTTAACCAGCATAGAAGTCACTTTACAAGCTTGACGTGAAAACAATCACTTTTATCTGGTTAAGAGCCATCTCTCCATAAACATGCCGTTAAACTCGACCCAGATCGGCAAGCGATATTATGTCCGATATGATGCCAGGTGTGATGTCCGGTATGATTACCCTCTTAATCTAATCCCTCTAGTAATCTCACCCAAAGTAATCTCACCCAAAATAAATCATGACAAAAGCAGAATACTAAGTACTAGTCTTTGCAGCATTCTCGCTAAATGTTTAATTAACTTTCACTTAGTCAACTACCTTACCATTAGTAAATATTAGTAAATGGTAGTTGTAAGTCATTATCGAATAACTGCGATTCGGGCTGATATCATCTTCGGTTTATGCCTCATATACATGTGAAAAGAGTCAGTCTTTTTTGTTTATTAATTGATTTAGATGTTAATCATTGATCACATTTCATCATTTTTTTTGTTGCACTTTATTTAAAACTCACTTACGTTAAACAAATGTTTGGTATGCAAACATTTGTTTGCTGAATGGATAGTGAGATCACTCATATGACGGAACGCGAGTTAGAAATCTTAGCATTACTCAAGCAAGACCCCTTAATGCCGCAACAAGATATGGCCGATAAATTAAGCATGAGCCGATCCGCTGTCGCCGGACATATTATGAATCTAACCAACAAAGGCATCATTCGCGGTAAAGGTTATATTTTGGCCGAAGCGCCTTATGTCGTTGTGATCGGCGGAGCTAATATGGACATACTAGGCCGACCAGCAGGTTCGCTTAGGGTGGGTGATTCGAATCCCGGCAGCGTCAGCTGTTCACCAGGCGGTGTAGGACGCAATATTGCCGAAAACTTAGCGCGATTAGGCACCGATACTCGCTTGACCACAGCTGTAGGAAAAGATACTTACGGCCAAGAAATTATCGAACATTGTCAGCGGGCTGGCATCGATATGAAGCACACTTTGCAATTGCCTGATAGCGTAACCTCAACCTACTTGTCGGTGTTAGATGGCGAAAGCGATATGCACGTGGCCATTAATGATATGGCGATTTTAGAACGCCTTAGTGTTGATGTACTCAAGTCTCAGCAAGCTATGCTGCAACGAGCCAATGTGATTGTTGTAGATGCTAATTTATCGCAAACCTCATTAGCTTACATTCTAAGTAATTACGCAGATATTCCATTGTTCGTCGATCCCGTTTCTTGTGCTAAGGCAATTAAATTAAAGCCCTATCTTAGTGCCATTCATACCCTAAAACCCAACCTTAAAGAAGCCGAACAACTCTCAGGGATCACAATTACAGATCACGACCAACTGCCCGAGTTAGCCAATTGGTTTCATGCTCAAGGGGTAGAACGGATCTTTCTAAGCCTCGGCGTTGATGGCGTATTCTTCAGCGATAAGCAGGAACAAGCCCTGCTCCCCGCAATTCCCGTTTCTATGGTTAATGCCAATGGCGCTGGCGATGCTTTTTTAGCTGGTCTAGCCCATGGTTTTATTCAAGATTGGTCAACTCGAAAATCGACCGAGTTTGCCATGGCCGCCGCGGTAGTGGCCTTATCCGATATCGCAACGATTAATCCCAATATGTCTGAAATATCAGTCAATCAAGTTATCAAGGAGTCATTATGTTAAGCCAGTACCTAGATATCAACCCTGAAGTCAAAGCAGCATTGGATGCCAAGCGACCTGTAGTGGCATTAGAATCAACTATTATTTCTCATGGTATGCCTTATCCGCAAAATGTAGAGACAGCGCTTAAGGTTGAACAAATAATTCGTGATAATGGTGCAATACCGGCAACCATCGCAATCCTCAATGGGCGACTCAAAGTGGGGATGACCCATGAAGAGATTGAGTATTTAGGTAAGGCTGGTCAAGCAGTAATTAAAACTAGCCGTCGTGACATTCCTTTTATTGTGGCACAAAAAGCGGATGGCGCGACGACTGTAGCATCGACCATGATTTTGGCCGCGATGGCTGGTATTAAAGTGTTTGCAACTGGTGGCATCGGTGGTGTGCATCGTGGGGCACAACAAACATTTGATATCTCAGCCGACTTGCAAGAATTGGCTAATACTGACGTAGCAGTGGTCTGTGCTGGAGCTAAATCAATTTTGGATATTGGTTTAACGTTAGAATACTTAGAAACCCAAGGTGTGCCTGTTATCGGTTATCAAACCGATATGCTACCTGCCTTTTACACCCGCGAAAGCGATTTTCATGTTGACTATCGTCTCGATGAACCTAAGCAAATCGCTGCTGCGATGACGGCTAAGTGGCAAATGGGATTAAAAGGCGGCATGGTTATTGCTAATCCAATCCCTGAACAATATGCACTAGATAAAACAATGATCGATCAGGTGATTAAAGATGCGGTAGCCGAGATGAATGAAAAAGGTATCTCGGGTAAAGCCTCAACCCCTTTCTTATTGTCAAAAGTAGCAGAAAAAACGGCAGGGAGCAGCTTAGTGGCCAATATCGAGTTGGTATTTAATAATGCCAAACTAGCCTCAAAAATTGCCTGCGAGTTCTGCCAATAATCATTGTTAGCTGACTAGTAACAATAAAAGAATTCATAATGTACTCATGCCGATCACTTAAGTTGATCGGCAACTTTATTTCTGACATAACCTCATTATATATTCATAGTATTGAGTTTAATGTTGATGAAAATAAATCTAGCCCCTTCATTGTGCAGTAAGACTAGTCTTATGATATCTCAGTTCATTCTAAGCAGTATCCAGACTGAATCATGAATTCGGTACTAACAACCTTACCTGGTGCTTGGTAGTGCCCCAGTATACATCACCATTATTAACCCTAAGGTTACTTCATAGGCTGAACCTTAAGTATTCCAGCACTCGACTGGCAACAATAAAACGCTGTATTTAAAGGATTTAACTCCAGAGTCGCGGCTCCACGATGCGTTAAAAAGCGATAACAAGCCTAACCGCTAGAATCTAGTTCGCTTGATATCGCTTTTAATCTCTTTCATCGCTTGTTATCTATTATTCGCCTGCTACCGCTTGTTATCGTCTGTTACCGCTCGATATCGCCTGCTATCGCTTGTTATCTATTTCCTCACTCGCTATCGTTTGTTACCGCTTGTTATCGCTTATTCGCCTGCTACCGCTTGTTATCTATTTCCTCGCTCGCTACCGCTTGTTATCGCTTATTCGCCTGCTACCACTTGCTATCGTCTGTTACCGCTCGATATCGCTTGTTACCGCTTGCTATCTATTTCCTCGATCGCTACCGCTTATTCTGTCTGTTCCCGCTCACTATCTATTTCCTCAGCAGCAAAGCTGTCCTTAGCAGGACGCAGTCCGCCCTAGAAGCACTGCGCACTATCCGCGTAGCGGCCTAGATCCCAGATCCTAGCAAAATCACAAAACCACTGCTAAGTTAACTAACCGTACTGAATACAATTAACGCTAAATACAATTAAAGGACTAACATGCAAATCATCCACCATGGAGCGGTAAACGGTGTAACAGGATCATGTCATCAACTGGATGTGAATAATTACAATAATAACAACAGTCATGACCACGGAAACGGCAACAACATCAGCAGTTATCTTATCGATTGTGGTTTATTTCAAGGGGCAGAAACTGCCGGAAAAAGTTCAGCAGAACAGCTACAAATCACCTTTGACATTAGTAATATCAAAGCGCTCATTATTACCCATTGTCATATAGACCACGTAGGGCGAATTCCCTACTTACTGGCTGCAGGATTCAATCAGCCTATTTATGCCACAACCGCTACAGCAGCACTATTACCACTGGTAATAGAAGACGCCTTAAAAGTGGGTGTCACTCGCGATAAAAAACTCATTCAAGCTTGCGTTAATAGACTTAAAAAACTGCTTGTTCCAGTCGATTACGGCCAGTGGATAACGCTACCAATCAACCCTCCGGCAACAACGACAACAAATTCAAATAGCGCTTCAATCGAAACTGAACCGACAGCCGCAATATATGCCAGCGCGAAACTTAAATTTAAACCTGCCGGCCACATACTCGGTTCTGCCTATGTTGAAATAGACTTAAGCGGCCCAAACGGTAGCCATAGAGTGGTTTTTTCGGGTGATTTAGGCGCAACCTACGCGCCGTTACTTGCTAGCCCCAAAAGCCCGTATAGAGCAGATACCTTAGTCATTGAATCCACCTACGGTGATAAAAACCATCAAGGTCGTAAAGAGCGCAGCAAGCAACTCAAAAGTATCATCGAAAGCGCCGTAAAGGATAATGGCGTGGTACTCATTCCTGCATTTAGCATCGGCAGAACCCAAGAGCTATTATACGAATTCGAACACATCATTCATCGCAATAAACACAACCCAGTATGGCAAAACATCGACATTATCGTCGACTCCCCCATGGCAGCTAACTTCACCCAAAAGTATCGTCAGTTCAAAACACTCTGGGACAACGAAGCCAAAGGTAAACTAGCCCAGGGACGCCACCCACTCGACTTCAACCAACTCATCACCATAGACAGCCACCAGGACCATCTTTCAGTAATTAACTACCTCGACTCAACCCACAAACCCGCCATTATCATCGCCGCATCCGGCATGTGCACCGGCGGGCGGATAAGCAACTACCTCGCCCGCTTTTTATCAAAACCCACTACAGACGTTCTATTTGTCGGCTATCAAGCCAGAGGCACTACCGGCCGCGACATACAAACCTACGGCCCACAAGGCGGATACGTTTACATCAACGAAGAAAAAGTTGATATCAAAGCCGCCATCCACACCATCAGCGGTTACTCCGCCCACGCCGACCAACACAACCTCATCAACTTCGTCAAACGCATGCACCACAAGCCCAGCCACATTAGAATCGTCCACGGCGACAATGAAGCCAAACAAGCGCTAGCAAAGGAATATAGAAAAATGCTGCCAGAGGCAGAAATCGTTATCGGTAAGGAGTGATAAAGAGAGATGGTGAGCGGTAACAAGCGGTAACGGGCGGTAGCGGGCGGTAGCGGGTAAAAAAGAGGTAAAGAATGATAAAGATAGAAGGCAAGCGGTAACAGGCGGTGACGGGCAAAAAAGAGTTAAAGAATGATAAAGATAGATGGCAAGCGGTAACAAGCGGTGACGGGCGGTAGCGAGCTGAAAAAAGAGAGTTGACTAGCGGTGAAGGACGATAACAATCGGTGGCGAGCAGAAAAAGATAGGTAACTAGCGATGAAGAACGATAACAATCGATGACAATTGATAAATAGCGGTTGTGGTCGGGTATATAGAGGAGGATGAAATGAAATTTAAAAACTTAGAGGTTTGGCAGCTGAGTTATCAACTATCTTGTGCTATTTATCATCAGACCAAAGATCTTCGAGATTGGGGATATAAAGATCAGATAACACGTTCAGGCTTATCTGTTCCATCAAATATTGCAGAAGGTATTGAAAGGCAAAGTAACAAAGAACAAATTCAGTTTATGTACATTGCTAGAGGTTCATTAGCAGAATTAATGACTCAATTAATGATTGGAAGAGACATTAACTATTTGGACCCTGAGTTTGTTGAACAACAATTACAGCAAGCAAACAAAATATCAGCAATGCTCGCTGGATTAATTCATAAAATAAAAAATAGATAATAAAAGAGGTAAAATCGATGACAAACGATATAAAGCGATAAAAGAGGTAACCAGCGGTGAAGAACGTTAACAATCGATGACAAGCGAAATAATGACAAAAAAAGACAAAGCTTATTATCGTCTCAGCCTTAACACGCTTGCCATCATCTCAGCCTCAACACGCTTGCTATCATCTCAGCCTTAACACGCTTGTCATCATCTCAG
>NZ_JACJEU010000015.1:0-94172 GCF_014164215.1 Shewanella sp. SG44-2 | reverse complement strand
TATGACGATATTGTTGAGCAGTGTTCCATTGCATGGAATCGATTTATTGCAGAGCCGGAAAGGGTGATTCAACTATGTTCTAGACGGTGGACAAAATTGACCAATTAATTAATGTAAATGGTATATCATTTATAAAAGTGAACAAGATGCTAACCTTTTTCATCAGAGCATTACTGCTATTACATGGAGATAATGTAATACCTGGTGCAAGATGTCATCCATTTTACATTCTGAGTTATCAATATATGATTCTACATTATGCTTTTGATAACAAATAGGCATTCTGGATACCCAATTCCTGTTTATGAAATTGATGTAGTCCAATGTTAACGTAAGATACTTTCTGTGCTGTATATTCCGACGATTTTAATCTTATCGGTAATATGCAAATGATTTTGTTTCGTGTGCCATACTGCATCTGTGTAAATAAAATAACACTTGCCCGTTAAACAAGTTAGAGTGTGTAGATCTATTTAAAGTGTTTAATAAATAAAAGTTTTTATGTCGGATATGCTATTAGGATTCATAACTAGTACTTTACTTATTGATAAGATTACCGCTAGCATATCTTCATATATTTAATTGGATGGGTTTATTTTGCCTCGGTTGCCGAAACTTTCTCTGTCTTTGCTTGTTCCTGCATGTATTTTTATCCTTTACCTTGGCTTGGTATGTGGGGAGTATTTCTATGAGCATGCAGAGCTAAATGAACAACTTGCATTAAGACAGTCAGAACAAATACAGAAAGATTTATTTAGAATGCGTCATGTTGTGGAATCATCTCTGTTGACGCAAGATTTAGAACGAATAGAGCAAGAGGTTGCTTTAGTCTCAACAGACCAAAACATGATGGTGTATGTAATACTTGATTCGGGTAGTGAAATTCAATTTGCCAATCATATTATTTGGCGAGAAAGTAATGCTACTAATGTGTTAGAGGGCTATTCGGCTGATTTACATAGAACGGTTATCACCAATAATAAACCTTTTTTAAAGGTGAATTTCGATCGTTTATCAATTCAGGCTTACTATCCCCTTAATGCAAATTCTCGTTACAGCTACTCGAATTCTGTAGAGCTAATTTATTTAGAATATGACATTGCCAATGTCTTATCAGAAGCGGTTGATAGTCTGTTAAAGCGCTTTATCGAGATATGGGGAATTGGCGCTTTATTGTTGTCGTTATTCTGTGTCATGTTGCATTATTTACTGATAAGACCGTTAACTCAATTAAGCCAAGCCGCTAAAAATCTCGATTCTCCAGATTTCAATACTGATATTGTGTGCACATCGACCGAACTGGTTAACTTACGCGACTATTTGAATCAGGTTAATGGTCGGTTATCCCGCAGTAAAAAACGTCTAAATGATGCAGAGCAACGTTGGCTTTTTGCAGTTGAGGGCGCTCGTAATGGTATTTGGGATTGGTGTATTGCTACTGGCGATGTGTTTGTTTCTGATCGATGGAAAGATATCTTAGGCTACCAACTTTATGAGCTAGATAATGACTATTCTGTCTGGGAGTCTCGTTTACATCGAGATGATAAGGCGCAGGTATTAAATACCTTACAGAATTACATTAATAACCAGCATGAATATTATGAAAGCGTGCATCGTTTACGTCATAAAGACGGTCGTTATATTTGGATTTTGGATCGTGGAAAAATAGTTGAGTGGGATGAACTTGGGCGTCCATTACGAATTATTGGCACCATAACAGATGTTTCTGGTGATGTTAAAAGCCAACAAATTACTCCTGATAAGCAGGGACATAGTGGCCTCACGGATTTAATAAATCGTGATGTATTAGCCGATCAGCTTTATGATTTACAGGTTCTTAGTCGCAAGACTGGTCAGTTTTCTGCGCTTCTTATGATCAATTTAGATAATTTTAAATTAATTAATGATGCTTTGGGTCACCAACTTGGCGATAGATTATTAATGCAGATAGCAGCCCGCTTATCTGGTACATTCTCTAGTGCTGGTTTGGTTGCTCGCCTTGGAGCAGATGAGTTCGTTATTCTAGCCAAAAATTTTGGCAATGAAATTGATCAAGCAAGTAAACGTGCATTAGCACTGGCTAGTGAAGTGAGGCAGTTAATTGGCCGCGGTTACACCATTTCAGAGCAAAATTTATCAATTTCAGCTCGGATTGGGTTAGTTGTTTTTGATGGTATTGAGTCATTAGAACCTCAAGTACTGTTGGCTCGTGCAGATAGCGCTATGGAGCAAGCAAAAGATAGTCGCTCTAATGGTTGTGCCATTTACCAACCTGAATTAGATCAAAATCAAGTTCAACCATTCAAATTACAAAACGAGCTGAAACTGGCTATCCAGAACAAGCAGATGTCATTGGTTTATCAACCCGTTGTTGATCAGGCTGGGCAGCTCAATAGCATTGAAGTACTAATGCGTTGGTATCACCCGCAGTACGGATATATTAATCCACGTAAGTTTATTGCGTCAGCTGAACTGTCTGACTGTATTTTTGAATTAGAGCTGTGGGCATTAGATCAAGTCTGTGAACTTATTCAAACACTTCAACAGGCAAACGCGACAGTGCCTTTAATGTCATTAAATGTATCTTCTCGTCACTTTCATCAAGATCACTTCGTAAACGTAGTAATGAATCGAATCAATGCAGCACATGTCTCAGCTACATTGTTTCAGTTCGAGTTATCTGAAGATGTATTCGTGGTCAATGCTAATGTTGCCAGAAACAAAATTGCTGAGTTCCAACGATTCGGTGTGAACATTGCGATGGATAATTTTGGTGGGGGGTCTTGCGCAGTCCATTTATTACAAGGTATTCGTTTTTCACAAGTGAAGCTAGCTGCTGTCTATATTGAAGATATAGAATATAACCCTGAAACCTTTAACATTGTGAATGCCATTGTTGAGTTTGCTACTAAGTTAAACTTTCCTGTAGTGGCTAAACAAGTTGAGAATAAGCAGCAACTTAATTTACTGACCCATGCAAAATGTACTTGGTTTCAAGGCTATATTATCAGTCGACCACTAGCTCATGACGACATTATTCAATTAATTAAGACACAGCTATCTTTGAGTGTTGTGCCATAAAGTCAATGGTATGAGACAGGGCGATATTACGCATAGTATCTTTCTCGATGAATACTTCGTGATATGCGCCTTCAATGATCACTTTATGACAATGAGTGCTTAGTGCTTGGTTTTGCGCCTCATTACAGACAATCGTGTCTTTTTCAGCTTGCAAAATTAGTATCGGAGTTTGGCTGTGTTTAGCGTAGTCGATGCATTTCTCCGCTGCATCCATTGCCTCTAGTAACCAATGGTTAGTCGGTGAGCCTAACTGTGCTTTAGTGGTTTCTTCGAAGATGTTGCGATAGTGCTTATAACGTTTTTGGCTATGAGTCAGTCGGTTGCGTTTAAAGCTGTCGGGTTTGTAATGGGTTCCCCCTATTACAAATGTGCTGTGTACTTTATTTGCTTCCAGACGATTATTATCGAGCTTTTGTGCTAGCCAACGAATGATAGGTTTTGTAAACGGTAATCGAATACCAAACATGGGCGCTGAGAATACGGCTGCAGTAAATGTATTTGGGTGTTGATTAATATAATCGCTGGCAATGGTGCATCCCATTGAGTGAGCGATGATAAATAGCTCATCATGCTGTTGTTGGCTAACTATCTGATTAATAAATTGAGTTAAGTCTTCGGTATAATCAGTAAAGCTAGCAACATAACCTTGATGCGGATTATGTGTGAGCCGGTCTGATAATCCTTGTCCTCGATGATCTAAAGCGTAAACGCTAAATCCTTGTTGATATAAATCAAACATCAATTCTTGATATTTTATATAAGATTCTACTCTGCCATTGCTGATCACTATTGCTCGTTGACTATTAGGATGTTGGATCATCGCATAGGCAATATTTATACCGTCATCAGTACAAAAACTCGATTGGTGTACTTGTTGCCAAAAGTGTCTTTGCTCACTAGTATCGAGCTTTAATTCAGATGAAAATTTCATGTAATGCATAGTTATTAAGCCAGCTTGTTTATATCTAAAGTATGGTGAATTTGACGTATTTATCTATCTGATTATCCGGTACTTGCTTGTTTTATTGTCGCCTTTTGGCGAGCTATAAACTCATCGACCATTTGTTCTAGCACCGACATTGGAATAGAACCATTTTCTAAAATGGCATCATGAAACTTCCGAATATCAAAGTCTTTCCCTAATGATTTTTCAGCCTTAGCGCGTAACCGTTTTATGGTTAATTCACCAATTTTGTACGATAACGCTTGGCCTGGCCAAGAAATATAGCGATCTATTTCAGTAGTAACGTTGTGCATTGAAAGTGCTGTGTTACTTGCCATAAAATCTATCGCTTGTTGGCGGCTCCAACCTTTTGCATGCATGCCCGTATCGACGACTAAACGAGCCGCACGCCACATTTCGTAGGTTAAGCGGCCAAAGTTACTGTATGGATCTTGATAAAAGCCGGCTTCTAAGCCTAAATATTCTGAGTATAAGCCCCAGCCTTCACCAAATGCAGAGATATAACTGTAGCGTCTAAAATTGGGTAAGTCAGTGAGTTCTTTATTGAGTGATATCTGTAAATGGTGCCCTGGCACTGCTTCATGTAGGGTTAAGGCTTCAAGCTCGTATAGCGGTCGCTTATCTAAGGCGTAGGTGTTAACCCAATAATAGCCAGGCTCGTCGTCACGGTTTGAACCCGAGTAGCGCCCTGTAGTGTATTTAGGCGCAATTTCAGCAGGTACCGGTGCAATACCATAAGGTGTGCGCGGTAATTTGCCGAAATACTTAGGCAACATGGCATCTGCTTTTTTGGCAATAAATGCTGCTTCTTTAAGTAACTCATCAGCGGTTTTAGGGTAAAACTTTGGATCCGTGCGTAAAAACATTAAAAAATCAGCAAAACTGCCTTTAAAGCCAACATCTTTAATCACCTGTTCCATTTCTGATCTTATACGAGCAACTTCTTGCAATCCAAGTTGATGGACTTGTTCAGCTGTCATTGGCAGCGTGGTGTAATACTCAACTCTGTTTTGATAAAACGCCGCGCCATCTGGTAAAGCCGAAGCCGCGATGTCTATTCTTGCGTTGGGAATATATTCCTCAGTCATGAAATTATAAAACTGTTGGTACAGAGGAAGCACGATTTGTTCTACGGTTGTTCTGCCTTGTTGGGTCAGCGTATTTTTTTCTGTTGCGCTAAAATGATCAGGATAATGGGTAAACGGAGTAAAGTAGCCGCTGCTCTCAACTGGAACAATAAATGCGCTAATACTGTCTTCGAATCCATTAAGGGTGATTTTTGCCGGAGTAATACCGCTGGCTAAACCTTGTTTGAGCCAATATGTTTGTTGCGCGAAATAACGTGGTAATTGCTTAAGTTTAGCTAAATAGTGCTGATAATCTTCAATACTATTGAAGCGAGCTTTAGCAATAGACGCAATATAAGCATGAAAACCACTTTCAGCTGTTATGGGTAAATAGTGGTCATGAAATCGATACATGTCGACTTCGTTTTGTAGCTGGTCTTGTAAAATCTTAGCATTGATGACATCTGATTTGGATAAGTTTTTCCGGTCAAGCTGCTTAAGTGTATGGAGAATTTGGAGCGTCTGTTGGTTCTTTTCTGCTAATGTTTCTGCAGATAAATCATCAAGCTTTGCGGCTACTGATGCATCTCCTAAACTGGCGGCTAACTCCGGTGAGAAAGCTAAATTAACCGCCCAACTCTGGTCTATAATCGCTTGTAGATCGTTATCTATCTGCGTTTGTTGGTGAGTGACTTGAGGCGCAATCTGTGTCGTGGTTGAATGACTATTACAACCCAATAAACTTAACATTATCAGTGCCGGTAGGATCCGCAAGCGCATCAATAGTCCTTTATGGTTTAATCTGTTTGTTAGCTTTAGAGTATGCCCGATTTAAGTATAAAAAACACATTCCAAATTAGTGTTTGCTTTTTAGTGTGGTAGATTCCAGAAAAAAACATTGGCCATCAGAATTTGTATGAATACATGTTAAACTGAACATCATTCTCTGACCGACAAAACCAAACTAATGGCAGGGTAAGTTTATAGGGGTTAATTATGATAGATAAAACCATTCCGCTGGTTGATTTGCATCGACATTTAGACGGTAATGTTAATGTAAAAACCATTTGGGAATTAGGCCACCAACACGGTATTCAGTTACCCGCTAATTCGCTAGAAGAACTTGCGCCATTTGTGCAAATCCAAGGGAAAGAGAACAACCTAGTCGATTTTTTGAAGAAACTAGATTGGATGGTCGCTGTATTAGCTGATCTAGATGCTGTAAAGCGTGTTGCTTATGAAAATGTTATCGATGCAGCATCGCAAGGGTTAGATTACGCTGAATTGCGTTTCAGCCCTTATTACATGGCGATGAATCATAATTTGCCCATTGAAGGTGTCGTTGAAGCTGTTATTGATGGTGTTCGTGCTGGTGTAAAAGAGCATGATATTAGCGTTAACCTTATTGGTATTATGTCGCGTTCTTTTGGACAAGAGAAATGCCGCTTAGAACTTGAAGGCATACTTGCTCATCGTGATAGCATTGTGGCGATGGATTTAGCCGGAGACGAACTCGGTTTTCCTGGCGACTTATTTACAGAGCACTTTAAGCGTGTTCGAGATGCAGGGTTACAAGTTACCGCTCATGCTGGTGAAGCTGCGGGTGCTGAAAGTATGTGGCAAGCAATCAACATACTAGGTGCTACCCGTATTGGGCATGGTGTGAATGCGATTCATGATCCGAAGTTGATGGAGTATTTGGCCAAGCACCGTATTGGAATTGAATCATGTCCAACCAGCAACTTACATACGTCAACCGTTAAAGATTATGATGTTCATCCACTGCGTAAATTTATGGATGCCGGTGTATTGATTGGCCTTAATACCGATGACCCAGGTGTGAGTGCAATTGATATCGCTCATGAATATCGTGTGGTTAAATCTGAAATGGGTTTCAGTGATAGTCAACTGGCGACATTGCAACGTAATGGCGTGGAAATGGCCTTTATGTCTGACAGTGACCGCAAAGCGTTATACGCTAAAAAAGCGAAGTAAATAGCGAATGTAAGTAAAAAAATAGCCAGCAAATGCTGGCTATTTTTGTATTCTACTTTACATAAATAGTGAGTTAAATAACTCTTGAAAACTGCTGCTGACGGGCTTTCTGACGATAATATACATCAAAACACATGCAGATATTACGAATAAGTAGACGACCGGTCTGGCTTACTGTTAACTTTCGATCAGTGATATCAACCAATTTATCATTTATGAATGTTTGCAATAGTTTAAGATCTTCAGCAAAATATTCATCAAAGTTAATGGCAAACTTTTGTTCAATTTTGTCCATGTCTAAATCAAAATGACAGATAATCTGTTTAATGACCGCGCGACGAATTTCATCATCGTGATTTAAGCTACAGCCTTTCCATAATGCATGACCATTAGCATCAATAGATTCGTAGTATGGACGAATATCTTTTTGATTTTGGGCATAGCAGTCGCCAATTTGGCTGATAGATGATACCCCTAACCCAAGCAAGTCACATTCTTCTTGGGTGGTGTACCCTTGGAAGTTACGATGTAATTTGCCGGCATTTTGTAACTTTGCCAACTCATCATTGGGTTTGGCAAAATGGTCCATACCAATAAATTGATAACCCGCATCTGTTAACGATTCTATCGTTTGGCGAAGCATATCTAATTTCTGTTGTGGAGCAGGCATATCATGTTCTTTAATTTTACGTTGTGCAGCAAAACGCGATGGTAAATGTGCATAGTTAAAGACAGATAGACGATCAGGCGATAGCTCAATAATGCGCGCAATAGTTTTCGCAAACGTTTCTGGCGTTTGCAGCGGTAAACCGTAAATTAAATCAACGTTCGTTGATACAAAACCGAGTTCTTTAGCTCTGGCAATTAAGTCGAAAATAAATTGTTCGTCTTGCTCACGGTTAACGGCAATTTGTACTTCTTTATTAAAGTCTTGAACACCAATAGATACCCGGTTAAACCCAGCTTCTTTTAAGGTGTCTAACATGCTGAGCTCTATCTCACGCGGGTCAACTTCAATTGAGTATTCACCCACATCAGCAAAATTAAAGTGTTGTTTAATTAATGCGGTCAGTTTAAGAATTTGTTCAGGGCTTAAAAATGTCGGTGTACCGCCACCCCAATGCATTTGGGTTACGGTATAATTTTTGAATAATGGGGCGCGTTTAATAATCTCAGTGGCCAGATATTCAATGTATTGATCTGCTTTGTGAGAGTGGCGAGTAATAATTTTATTACAACCACAGTAGTAGCAAAGCTTGGCGCAAAAAGGAATATGCACATATAGCGACAGTTTATCTGACTTACTGTTTTTAATAGATGTCAGTAAGTTTTGCTCAGTAAAGGCATCGTCAAACTCTAGTGCGGTCGGGTAAGAAGTATAACGGGGACCGCTGTAATTGTACTTTTCGATCATCGACTGATCCCAACTAATCTGAGTGGGCTGCTTCAAGGCGTGTCCTCCGGGAGTAAATTAGCAACAGGCGAAGTATGCAATGTTCGTGATCAAATAACCTTGATCTAGGTTGTAAAAATGAATGTTGCCTATGGTGATTAGTGAGGTTTAGCGATAGCTGATATGAAATAATGACTAGACTGTGCAGCAGGTCACAGTTTGTGTTTGGCGATTATTTAGGTAAGGCTGGTTTCTAGCCAAGGTTAAAACGTTGAGAGCCTAAATTGCGTGCCTTACCATCGTATCTCACTTCAGTAAGTTGTACTTTACCGCTGCGGTGTTTCAACACAATACTCGTTGAACGAGTGCCGTATTCTTCATGTTCGATAAAAATAGATGATAGACGTCGCTCCCACTCAAGACTAATGCCTGTTTGGGGTAAATCTTGATCTTTGGGTTGAGAAGTATCGCGCATGATATTGAGTAATTGGTCTATGCAAGGTGATTGCATTTGTTTGATATAGCTTTGTAGCTGTTGCTGACCTTTAGCCATTTTAGGCCATATATCATCCAGCGCACCGTTACTCACTGCATGAAAACCAGGCTTAAGCAAAGTAGTCGTTAAGGTTTTACTGTTAAAGCAATGGAGTTGATTGTGCTGTTCGAAGACTAAATTAAACGGATTGTAGTTAATCGAGTGTTCAGTTAACCATTGGCTATTGATGTGTTGTTTGGTTAGCGCGTCAACGACTAACTCTCCACGACTGCGAACGCCATCTTGCTGTTCGATTGCTCGAATATTGGTTAGCCCAGCAAATTGACCTTGTTCATTAATTCCTAACCAAGTACCACCGGCTTGTTTATCTTGCCCAGCGATAATGATTGGTGTTGTTGCCCAGCGATAGGCGGGTTCGGTTGCTCTGTGATGAAATTCATCGCGGTTAGCACAGACAATTAAGGGATAATCCGGATGCGCCTCAACGGCAATAAATAAAATACACATGGCTGCCCCTTAAAAGTATCGACACAGCCATCATAACCTAATAAATCGATTATGATTAATGATGATGTTTATGTGTCGAAGCTGACTCGTGATGATGTGCAGCTTTGGTGTCTGAATGATGGCCGTGGTCATGGCTATGTGGTGCTGATTTTAAGTTGATCATCAAACGGCTTAAAAACTTTCGAGGTCCAAGTCGCAATAAGCTGGCGCCAAACAATAAAACGATTGCTACTAGACCAAGTATATTGACCGATTCAGGTAACTGTAATGTTAATGATGAGCTCAGAGTGAGTTGATCTGCCACCATTAATCCTACCAGTAAAATCCCGCCTAACATGAGTCCTTGTTTCCAATTCATTAACTTCAATTGGCCGATGCTGAGTACCGGCGCTGCGAGTAAAGTAAATGCCACTGCAATTTGGCTCCAACCACTGTAAGCCAAGGCAAGTGCCAAAATTACCGTGCCTAAATTACAAAAACGCATCGGCAAAAAGACTAATAGTAAAATAAATACCTGTAATGCGGGGTTCTCAAGCGGAACAGATGGATGACCTATCAAGTTTGCTAATACTAAGCTAAGGATAATCCAGGGGGCACTTCGGTCGACTAATTGGCTAAAGCCAAAGCGCCAAGGTGACTCTGATAGTGTTGGGTGCGGATCTGTTATATCAACTTTTGTCAGTGTCATTAGTGCCCCAATAGCTAATAGCCCCAATATTTGGTAAAGCGCAAACCAAGGGCCCAATAGTAATAAGGTAATTAACAATGCTTCAGGTCCGGCTAAACGCTGTAACCAACGTAATCCTAGGGAAGGATGAGATGGTCGTAATCCTGATGCAAACCTCGCTGTGGCGATAAAGTAACTGCCTAATAGGATCGGAGAAATAGTCAGTAACCAACTAACGAATTGCTCTGAGCCATGGTCTTTATGAGCGTGTTCATGGCCGCCAGTATCCATCAGCAGTAGCAGGGCTAATAACCCTAAACCTAATAGGCTGCCAATGCCTGCTTGGTATTGATATTGACCTTGCTTGTCTTCTTGTTGGTGGCCATGTGGTTGATGTAATACAACGTGCAAAATGGAACCGGTAACAAAGGCTTGCAAGTAAACCGTGTTTTCAAGACTTAATTGAGTTAACAAATGTTCGCCAGCAAAGTAGCCGACGCTGGTTAATACCATCATTGCAGCTAAAACGGCGCTAGCCCATCGAGTGCCGACTTGAGGTTTGAGTAACCACCAAATGGCGACACCAACAGGTAGGCGGTGCATGATCACGCCTAAGGCTAGAAGTGTTGAATTGCCTTCTTGTTGTGCCAATACCATCGCTCCACCGTCCGTAATGGTGTGCAGTAATAGTCCGCCAATGCCGAGAGTGAGGGTGATGTTGTGGGTGATTTCTGAATATCGATGAAACAGTTTTTCACTGGCTGTCGGCCCCCAAACGCCAAGCATGACAAACAATAGCGTGATAAACCCACCATGCTCCAACAGTTCTGGCAAAATATGAATGAGCACCAATCCGCCAAGGGAGACGAATATAAATCCATCTAGGCCTTTTTGTAATCCGCTACCTGATGAAAAGAAGCGATAAAAAAGTGGCCCAAACAGCAGTGCAATACAGCTAGCGATTAGATAGAGCATGTTATCCAGAAATAAATCGAAAAAAACAACGCAGTATACCATTTTAAACCAGTATTGTAGCGTGTGAATATCTCAAGCTGAAAAATTTACTTAGAACCTATAGAGAATGCAGATCTAGTCATTGACGTTAAAGCCAAAAAACTTTCTCAGGTCATCACTTTGGCAAGCGTATGTGGCTATTTGTGATGAGGCATTGTTCACTATTATTAACAACTAACGCTTTGTAATCATCAATAAACTGGCTGTTTTCATCGCTTATGTTACTGCGTTGGGTATACAATGTAGCCCATATTTTGTTAATTAAAAGATTGTTGTCCATGGATATTTTTTCTGCAGCCGTCATGTTGTTCTTGATTATGGATCCGCTGGGTAATTTACCTATATTCGCTTCCATATTGCGGCATATTGATCCCAAAAAGCGCCGTAAAGTCTTAATCCGCGAACTGCTGTTTGCGTTGGTTATCATGTTGTCGTTTTTGTATGCTGGTGAAGCTATTCTTAATTTTCTGAACTTACGTTCTGAATCCGTTAGTATTGCGGGCGGCATTATCTTATTCTTAATCGCGATTAAAATGATCTTCCCTTCGCCGGGTGGCGTGGCTGGATTAGCTGCTGGTGAAGAGCCTTTTATTGTTCCGATGGCTATTCCGCTAATGGCTGGTCCATCTATTTTAGCGGCCTTGATACTATTGGCGCACACAGATAGCAGCCGCATGACAGATTGGACTATTGCGTTGGTCTCAGCATGGGGCATGAGTGCCGTTATTTTAATGTTCTATAAGTTGTTTACTCGTATCCTTGGTGAGAAAGGCTTAATAGCGGTAGAGCGACTAATGGGGATGGTATTGGTGATGATATCAGTACAAATGTTACTGGATGGAATATCAAATTATATCAACTCCACGGTAAATTAAGCTAAATTGTTATAGATAAACATTGTGCCAAGTAACTGCAGCAAGCCGACTCAACAGAGTCGGCTTGCTGCTTTTGGGCGCTGGGTTAATAGCCATTTGTATTAATTTTTAATCGAATAGATTTATTTACATTAAAGAATGTCTAATTTAATTGTAACCCTGTGGTTGCAACTGTTAATGTCATGTAATTATTGTTTGGGGTGAATTATGAAATATATTATCGTCATGTTGGGGCTTGTTTTTATGACCTTGCAAGGGTGTCAAAATCAGTCAGCAGCATCAAAGGTAGACGAACAAGCAGCCACTGTAGTGGTAACCAAACCATTAATTAAAGATTGTGGTCCAAGTGCGATGCCACCTTTACGTGATCGCACCAAATTAACTGAAAATTTGCGCAAGAAAGGGCTCATCACCGCTGACATGGATCAAGCACAAATAGATAAAATTGTTGCTGATTATATAACTAAACGCCAAAAAGCATTTGAAAAATGCCATAAACCAACACCAAATACAGGTAAGTCGTAATGAGTAAGTTGACTAAATATCAAGGGTTAGCCGTTTCATCCTTATTGCTTGCATGTAGCGGTATGGCTGCTGTTGCTGCTCCACAAACAGGCACTCCTGCTGATGCGGGGCTAATTAATGAACAACAAGTGTTGTATTGGTTAATTAAACGTGGCGAAGTGAGTGTTGATGCCAGCGAAGCTGAAAAACAAGCTGCAGTAGATGCTTTTGTAAGCCGTGGCCGAAATACCACTTTTAAACCTGCTGCCATTGAAGTTAAAGCGGAACAATTACGCATTAAACGCTCAGCGCAAAAAAATACTAAAAATGTTCAATATGTCGCAGCAAATAACAAAGTCTTAGCCGATCAAGATATTACTAAAACGGTAAAGGTGTTAGCTGTATTGGTAGACTTTCCTGATTTACCTCATGATGCTAACCAGCTTAACGTAGGTGATACGGACATGTATTACAGCAGCTACCCAACATCACATTATCAGCAACTGCTATTTTCAGAAACTGGTTTTACAGGCCCAAGTAATCAAACGCTACAATCGGCACATCAGTATTTTCAGGCGGTGTCCGGCAATAGTTTTTATTTTACCGGTCAAGTACAAGACTGGGTCACCGCAGACAATAATGCCGCTTATTATGGTGGCAACGACTCCGATGACAACGATAAAGCCGTCCCAGAGCTAGTAAAAGAAGCTGTCACCAAAGCAGTAAGCGGTATGAGTGATACTGAACTTGAAAGCTATGATATTGAAGACCCTTTCGATATCGATGGCGACGGTAATTATGATGAAGCTGACGGTATTATCGATCACGTGATGCTGTTTCATTCAAGCATCGGTGAAGAAGCTGGTGGTGGAGTATTGGGTGAGGATGCAATTTGGTCGCATCGTTTTTATGTCGATTCAAATACCAATGGTTATGTTATTCCTGGCCGGGCCCTTAAGATATTCGGTTACACCGTGCAGCCAATCGATGCTGCGGCAGGAGTATGCACCCACGAGTTTGGTCATGATTTAGGCTTACCCGATGAGTACGACACTACTAATAGTGGTGATGGTTCACCTGTAGGTTCTTGGTCATTGATGTCTGGCGGTAGCTGGACAGGTAGTATTGCTGGTGCTCAACCAAGTGGGTTTAGCCCATATGCAAAATCTTTCTTACAGCAAAAATACAAAGGTAAGTGGGTTAATGAGCAGCATATATCTCTTGCCGATTTAACCAGTAGCGGTACCGCTGTGCAACTTAACCATGCCGTCAATACAGATGCCGTAAACCAGCTATCTATAGCGCTACCAGCTGAGGCTGTTGCTTTTAAAGCACCATTAACGGGTCAATATCAGTATTATTCAGGTCAGGGTAATATGATCAATAATGCCATGTCTTTTGATGTGACCTTACCATTAGATACGCCATTAGCATTATCATTTCAAGCCCATTGGGATATTGAAGACGATTATGATTATGTGCAGGTGTTGGTTGATAGTGTTGCAATAGAAGGTAACTACACAAATAGTACAAATTCAATTTACCCTACGGTAAAACACTCTATTAGCGGTAAATCGAGCGACATTAGTACCGCGTATGGAAGCGATTCTTGGGTGGATTTTAATTTTGATTTGAGTGCATATGCCGGTCGTGATGTGCAAATCAGTGTGGTCTATAAAACCGATGAAGCAGTTGGTGATTATGGTATGGCGATTGATGATATTCAATTAACTAACCAAGGCACGGTATTTTATATCGATGGAGCTGAATCAAGCGGCGTTGCAACGCTATCTGGTTTTAGCCGTATTGAAGATAGTCTTGCTGGTAAAGCGAGACGTTACATTGTGCAATTACGCAGTCACCAAGGTGTAGATGCTGGGCTGGTTTATGACAAATACGAACCCGGTGTGCTGTTATGGTTAGAAAACTTTAATCAAACCGATAACAATGTCTCTGATCATCCAGGGGAAGGGTTAATTGGCGTGGTTGATGCAGACCAAAATTTGATTGGCAGTCAATCTACTGATGTGCAAATTCGCGATGCAGCATTTAGCTTATTTGCCCAAAGTACATACAGTGGTGATAACCACTTAGCTGCCGAGCCACTATTTGATGACAACCGTGATTACAGCGCGCCGCTAAAACCACAGGCCGGGCTGATATTGCCTGAGTTAGGCCTAACCATGCAAGTCACAGAGCAAGCAACAGACAGCAGTACTGCAACTGTTGAATTTGCTTTGTCTGACAGCAGCGTGCTACCACCGGTTACACTTGTCGCCGACATTAATGCACAAGCAACCGGTGCAGATGTTAGTTTTAATGTGGTCGTGAGTGGCGGCACTGATTACACTTATACATGGTCGTTTGGCGTGAATAATGCCACCAGTACCGATACTGCCCCTAGCTATACTTATTCCACATCGGGTGATTATAACGTCAGTGTTATTGTTACCGATGGCGCGGGTAATACCGTGACAGCAACCGAAGTAGTCCGAGTGGTTATTCTGCCAATAGCAGCTTTTACTTTATTACCGACTAACTTAACTGTGGCTCTGACAAACACCTCCAGCCAAGGTTTTGGTAATTTGACTTATCAATGGGACTTTGGCGATAGCAGTACTAGTACGGCGCAAAGTCCAAGTCATACCTATACAGCCGCTGGCACTTATACCATTACCTTAAAGACCACCGATTCTCAGGGTAATGAGTCGACAGCAAATCAAGCAATCACTGTATCGACGCCAATAGTGGCTGTGACTACACCAACCACAACAGACAGTGGTAGTAGCGGCGGTAGTTTGGGATGGTTAAGTGTATTGATGCTAGGCCTATTAGGTTATCACCGCAAACGGGTTTAGTGTTACGTACCTAAATAACAGAAACGCCCGTAAGGGCGTTTTTTGTTTTGATTACGGAGTCAAATTTTCGAGACCGGATTTGCATTAATGTTAAATGCTTTGGTTGATGTACTCGACCGCAGCAGGCAGAAATATTTCGCTGACAATTAGCTGTGAACCGTGCAAGTTAAAGTAACGTCTACGTCCCCATAAACTACTATTAACCTGTTGATTTAAGCTGGTGGCTAGGGCAGCTAAACGGCCACAGGTTTCAAACTGAGCGACTTCAATATTGCCGGGAGTAATGTCTGGGCTACTAAACAGTAATTCACCTAAAGGCCGAGTGCCAAGGCGAGTAAAATCATTCTGTTGCTCACGAATCTGTTTATCATCAGCATTTTGATCGTTAGGGGGTTGAGAGCCTAAAATCGTTTGTGGGATCAGTGTGCGGGCAAATACCCACGGGGTACCGTCAAGACACAATAATACTTCGCGGACCCAAACGGGGTTAGTTTGAGCAGGAAATTCATCCGCCAGAGGCTCAAGTAAATGCTCGCCTAACACTTTTACTTCAAAGTGTTTGCAGTGTGTCTTGAGGCGTTGGGTCAAACTTCCGGTTGCTAATAGCCACTCTTTAAGTTGGCTATGAGGCAATGAATCGATCTTTTGTGGCGAAAACCAATGAATTGATTCACCATAAGGAAAGCTAATACTGGTCACGTTCATCTAAAACTCGTTACAATATATCTCAACGGCAGTAGTCTATCATGTCAAAGATGAGCAAACACTCTTAGGGAGTGGGCACGATGGCTTATTTAATTAACGTTCCACATTAAAAGGGTGTCTCTCACTATGAAGAAATTGGTTTCAACGTTAGTTATGCTGTGTTGTTTCGCATTTAATGTCCATGCTGCAGATGAACCAGCGGTCGAAGATTATGCTTATTACGGTTTTGAGCCTGATATTGTAACTAACTATATTTCTAACCGTAAAAAGTTAGGCTTTGTTAAAATCAGTGTCGAATTGATGGTAAAAGATCCGAACGATTTAATGAGCTTAGAACATCACGATCCTTTGTTACGCTCGGCCATTGTTGAAATTTTGGGTAATCAGTCAGAAGAAAAGGTTAAATCCTTATCAGGGCGTGAAGAGATCCGCCGCGAATGCTATGAGACGGTCAACCGCCTTATGGAGCAAGAAGTCGGTCGCTCTATTGTGGTGAACTTATTATTTACTAAATATTTATACGATTAATGACTCGCTCAACAACGCCTCCGATGCGAGCCAAGCATAGTAGTGCTAAGCGCTCACCAAGCCGATCAGCGGCCAAGGTTAATCCTGTTTCAGTAAAGCCCAATAAGCCTCTGTTATCGAAAGCATTACATCCGCGTAATGCCCATCTACAGGGTTATGACTTTGCTACATTGATTATTGCTATGCCAGCGCTAGCCGCTTTTGTGCGTCCAAATCCTTATGGTAATCCTTCTATTGATTTTGCTGACCCTAAAGCGGTAAAAAGCCTTAATGCAGCATTATTGCTGAGCGAATATCACATTAATGGTTGGGATATTCCTGAAGGATATTTATGCCCGCCAGTACCAGGACGAGTAGATTATTTGCATTACATTGCTGATTTATTAGCGGTTAAAGGCAAAGTAGTCAAAGGGGCAAGTATTCGAGGGTTAGATATCGGCACTGGTGCCAATGGCATTTATCCATTGCTGGGTATTCAAACCTACGGTTGGCAATTTGTGGCGTCGGATATTGATCCTGTTTCTATCGACAATGTTGCTAAAATTGCTCAGCAAAACGAGAAGATTACGGCTCATTTACAGTTAAGATTACAGCCGCAACCGGAGCATATATTTAAGAATATTATCGCTGCAGATGAACGGTTTGACGTCACCTTGTGTAATCCACCGTTTCATCGCTCACTCGCTGAAGCTTCCGAAGGTTCATTACGAAAAGTTAAAAATCTAGCCAAAAACCAGCAACAAAAACATGGTCAGCAATCGCGTAAGTTAGCGGTTAGTCAGGCTAAACCTACGCTTAATTTTGGCGGTCAAAAAGCCGAGTTATGGTGTGATGGTGGTGAGCAAAAATTCTTAGCCAACATGATCAAGCAAAGCCATGATTATGCCAACCAAGTGCTATGGTTTACGTCACTCGTGTCAAAGTCGGACAATCTCAAACCTTGTTATCAATTACTTAAACAGCTTAATGCAGTGGAAGTAAAAACTATCGAGATGACACAAGGTAATAAAGCGACCCGTATTTTAGCGTGGAGTTTTTTAACCCCAGCAATACACCAACAATGGGCCACATTACGTCCTTAATCTTTAGTGGCATCAAACTCAATTGTTTCACTGCCGTGATATACCAAAAAATGTCGCCCTTTTGCACGAGCTATTAAGGTAATACCCATCTGCATGGCCAAATCTAGGCCCATTTGGGTAACGCCACTGCGTGACAACAATACAGGTATGCTCATTTTAGCGACTTTGATAACCATTTCTGACGTTAATCTACCTGTGGTGTAGAAAATCTTATCGTGTCCCGATTGCTGATCTAACCACATATCTCCCGCCAACGTATCAACGGCATTGTGGCGGCCAACATCTTCAACAAATGCTAAAATTTGTTCGTCTTGGCATATTCCGCAACCATGCACAGCGCCGGCATTTTTATAGGTTTCATTGTAAGCATTGATATTGCCGAGTAAGGCATAAATAGTCGATTGTTTGAGTGATGGAGTAGGTAAATCAATCTCATCTAAGCCTTGTAAAAATCCACCGTAAACAGTGCCTTGGCCACAACCTGACGTCACCGTTTTTTCAGACAATTTCTGCTCAATATCTTCAGAAACCTCTTGGGTAATCACCGCCGCAGAACTGACTTCCCAATCAACGATAACCGACTCTAATAGACTTAACTCGCTAATAAACCCCTGGTTTTTTAAGTAACCAATAGTGAGTGACTCTGGTTTAGCCCCCAATGTCATTAAGGTTACGATAGGGCGCCAATTTAAATACACGGTTAATGGTCGTTCGCAGGCGACAAATTTATCGACGACCTGGCCTTGTTCGTTGATGGCTTTAACTGCAATGGTGAGCGGAACCTGAGTGTTGGTTTTAACAAATTTTATTGCATTGCGCTGCAAAGATGTGGCTGAAACAGATTGAGTCATAAGCGAGATAGCCTCTTAGTGGGTCATTCATAGATTGAAAGAATAGGCAGAGTTTGCCTGCTTCAACACTTGATGATCATAGCAATTATTATTCCCTAAACTGAAAACAACTTGTCTAAGCGTGATCTGGCGCAAATCTTCACAAATTCAATGTATTTGGCGCGTATTAATGTCCCACCTAAAATTGCACTGTGGACATATTGTCCTATTCTTAGGAGGGATTTCGGGATCTAGTTCAAAGTTAATTTTACTTTTTAGTTGGCACCATTTTTGCTCCTATTTAGATATAAACAAATCAATCAAGTGTATTTCAATACACATATTCATGTCAGAGGTAAGCATTACCATGCAACACACCGACACGATTTGGCCAATGTATGTTTCATTGAAAAAGGTTCAAACTCAAGTAGGGCGCTGGACATCTGTTCGCTGGGAGCTGGATCAAATGGTTCCAGCAACAGAGCAGCAACCAGACAATTCTGTTTTGGTGCCACTGGAATTGTACAAAGATCAACGTGGTAGTTATCGCATCAATCTCGATATGGACAATGCAACACTCTTCATTGTGTGCGACGAATTGATTGATGGCACATGGGTGCCTGCGATGATCTCTGCCGACCAACACGTGAGTGCCGGTTGCTTAGAGTCAGATACACCAGTGCTCAATATTCCAATGCCTAGCGCCGTTGCCTGTTGGATAGAGGCATTCATCACTCGTCACGGCGAAGTGGAAATCAGCGCTCATAGACGCAAGCATGTTAACCGCCGTAAAAATGAAGGGCCGAGCGCGAATCGCTCAGGAAATATGCAATGAGCGATAAAGCAGAAGGTCTTCTTAACCGTTGGGAAATTAGGCGTCAGCGGGTTGCTGAAGAGGCTCAGCAAGAAGAGTTATTGCAGCAGGCACAAGAAAAGCCCGATGACTACAACATACTTACGGCTGAATCACCTCAAGACGTTAGCGAAATTGATGCGGATGAGGTGGCAGAGCCAGAAGCATTACCAGACCCAAACACGATTGAAGTTGGCGGCAGTTTTGCCCGCTTTATGGCCAAAAGTGTCGATCCAACCACTAAAGCTGCTGCGCTACGAGCATTATGGAAACAGCCGCAATATGGTCATATCGATGGGTTACTTGAATATGCGCTGGATTATACCAATCAACCGCTATTGTCAGCGGATGTATCCGCCGAGTTGGCCAGTAAAGTGTTTAGATATGTCATTGAAAAAGAAAAGCCTGAGCCAGAATTAGACGCGGACTTAGCGCCAACTGACATAGCCGATCCAGCTGAATTAGCATCAATCGAATTAGCCGAACAAACCGACTCGATAGCCGAAGAGGACTCAATCGATTTAGCCGATAATGATGCAACAACGACTGCGGCGTTATCGCAACCAGAACAACCGCTTTACCAGAATGATGATCTGCTAAAGCAAGCTGTCGCCAGTGATGAGGCGAAAGCGTAATAACGATACCGTCACCAGATGAATGTGACACAAATAAAAGTCGTTAGTTACAGATTTAGAACAAGTGAATGTCAATTAATGACGTGCAATAAGCGTGAACAGTGAAATGAGCTATCACTGTTAATGAGGTATAAAAACCGATAATTGGGAACGCAATGAGTATAAGAAAAAACCAGCCACAGCTGAAACAAGCACGACAACAGGTGATGGCGAATACGCAGATTTTGCAAAATTTAATTCCGCCCACTGTTAGCTATACCACCCAGGGGCATGTGCTTATTATTGGGCCTGAAGATCTCGCGCGTTTAGCTGCGGACAAATTGTCCACAATGGCAAGCCGAGTCATTTTAGCCAATGAGGCTATCACTAACCAAGATGAAACTCACCTTGAAGCGGTGATGAATGCAGCCACTGATGTCGAAAGTTATTACAATAAATTGGCCAGCGTAAAAGGTTTTTTAGGCCAGTTTCAGGTCAAAGTTGAAGGTGAAAGCGGTATTAGCGAACTAAGCGTAGTCGCCATTCGTCAAGCGCACTTTGATATTGTGCTCGATTTAAGCCACAGCCCATGCATTAACCTTGAAATGCTTCCTCCTGGTTACTTTTATGTCGGCCAAGACAGCGATTTACTTGCCGATGCAATTGCCAGTATTCCAGAGTTAATTGGTGAGTTTGATAAACCGCGTTATGTCCGAGTTAACAGCGATATTTGTGCCCATGATAAGCACGGCTTAAACGGTTGTAATCGTTGTTTAAACTTTTGCCCTGCTGATGCTATTAGTAGCGTTGCACATAAAATTGAAATAGACCCTTATCTTTGTCATGGCGCAGGCAGCTGTACTAATGCATGCCCAACTGGGGCGCTAAGCTATGATTTACCAACCCCAGCCTCACTGCATACTTACCTCGAAAAGTTAATTAGTCGTTATCGCCAAGAAGCGCAAACTGCCCCAGTAATATTATTTCATGACAATGAAGCTGGTGCAGAATGGATTAACGAGCAGTTAAGCGGTGACGTGTTACCTGTTGCAATGGAAGAAATCACTGTAGCAAGTATTGATCATTGGTTGGCTGCATTAGCCAATGGTGCACGCGAAATTTTAATTTTACACACACCGGCCACAGCACCAACATTACTGCAAATGCTTAAAGGTGAGTCTACATTAGCAAATCGCATACTCGACCAAATGGGGCAGCCACAACGGATTCGTTTAATTACCCCGTCAGAGTTAACCCAGTTAGATGACGCGCTAGCCGTTAGCTTAGCTTGGCCAGTGATAATGCCGATAACCTTGAGCGCTATCGAACCTAATACCAATGTAAAACGCAGTATTATGTTCCAAGCGATTGACCACCTTAACAGTCAAGCTGCAGGTGTCGATGACGTGTTAACCATGGCGAATATTCCTTACGGTATGGTTAGCATCAACAGTGAAAAGTGCACATTATGCTTGTCGTGTGTGGCAACGTGTCCAACCCAAGCGTTAAAGGATGGCGGCGACGCTCCTGCTCTTAAGTTTGTTGAGCAAGATTGCGTCCAATGCGGTTTATGTGAAGCGGCCTGTCCCGAAAACGTCATTAGTTTACTACCTCAAATCAACTTCAATCAGTCTGCAAGACAACAAGTTCAAGTATTAAAACATGAGCCTCCGTTTGAATGTATTCGATGTGGTAGTGAATTTGCCACCCAATCTATGGTGAAAAAAATAATTGAGATGGTAGGTGAGCATAGTGCGTTTAGCGCCAATATTGAACGTTTGAAAATGTGTGGCGATTGCCGTGTAAAAGACATGTTTGAAGACATCCTTGACGATCCAGAAAAGCAATTGCAATAAGAGATCTCCTATGACAGAAACAGGAAGACAAGTAAGTGAGAATGATCAGTTAAGAGCCGATATATATCAGTTGCTGGCTGCGTTATTTCGTCGCCAACCCAATACTGAGTTATTACAGTTTTTAGCTGGTTTAGAGGTAGAGGCCGAGGATGGCAATACCATGAGTCAAGCATGGAATGCATTAAAACTTGCGGCAGAAAATAGTGATACCAACACCCTAGAAGATGAATACTTTGCCATTTTCTTAGGCGTAGGCAGTGGTGAGATTATGCCTTATGGCAGCTGGTTTATGACTGGCTCTTTAATGGATAAACCCTTAGCGGCATTGCGGAGTGACTTGATGTTACTAGGCTTTGAACGTGAAGAGAATGTTAAAGAACCAGAAGACCATGTTGCTGCATTATGCGAAGTCATGGGCTGTTTAATTTTAGAAGCGCCAGGTTACCGTCAGTTAGCGTTTTATCAACGTCATATTGGCAGTTGGATTATACGTTTTTGCGATAATTTGGCTAAAACACCTAGTGCTAATTTTTACCTAAACGTCGCGCAATTAGCTAAAGCGTTTTTTACCGCTGAAGCCAATGAATTTGAACAACTGAGTTTGGATATTCCGGTGAATTGTCCAGGTAGTGCTGACTTAGATCCGCTTGAAGAAGAGGTTGTACAAATTAACTAAACTGGATGACGGCTTATTTAGCCCCATCTTTATTTTAACAAGGAGACCATATGAAAAAGCAAGCTTCCGACATGGGTCGTCGTCAAATGCTCAAAGCATTAGCGCTCGGCAGTGCGGCAGGTGCTGTGGCCAGTGTCAGTGCACCCGCACTTGCTCAAGTCACTAAACCGTCTACAGAAGAGCCTACGGGCAATAACTATCGCGAAACTGAGCATATTCGCAATTACTATGCTTCGTTAAGCAAATAACAAAGGAGAGTGTGTGATGCGATTAACCCGCAAAACAGACACGGCCACCAAAGCTGAAAAGTCAGGCCTAGGTCTTAACCGACGTCAATTCCTCAAGTCTGCCAGTTTGGCGACGGGTGGTATTGCAGCGGCTTCAATGCTTGGCGCAGGTATGATGCGTAAAGCTGAAGCTAAAGATGTACCGCACAACGCACCTACAGAAATAAAACGGACGATTTGTTCACATTGTTCAGTAGGTTGTGGTGTTTATGCTGAAGTTCAAAATGGTGTGTGGACAGGGCAAGAGCCTGCGTTCGATCATCCATTTAACCAAGGTGGACATTGTGCTAAAGGCGCAGCATTACGTGAGCATGGTCATGGTGAAAAACGCTTAAAATACCCAATGAAGCTAGAAGGTGGTAAATGGAAGCGTCTATCATGGGATCAAGCCATCAATGAAGTAGGCGACAAAATGGAGTCGATTCGTCAAGAGTCTGGTCCAGATTCAGTTTACTTTATGGGTAGTGCTAAATTTTCGAACGAACAAGCTTATATGTATCGCAAATTAGCAGCAATGTGGGGCACTAACAACGTCGATCACTCTGCTCGTATTTGTCACTCTACCACGGTAGCCGGTGTTGCAAACACTTGGGGCTACGGTGCGCAAACTAACTCGTTTAACGACATCCGCAATTCAAAATGCATGATGTTTATTGGGTCTAACCCATGTGAAGCTCACCCAGTGGCGATGCAACACATTTTGATTGGTAAAGAACGCGGTGCCAAAATCATCGTAGTCGATCCACGTTTTACCCGTACAGCGGCTAAGTCTGATGAATATGTCCATATTCGTCCAGGTACTGACATTCCATTTATTTATGGTCTGTTATGGCACATTTTCGAAAACGGCTGGCAAGATGATTCATTCATTTCTCAACGAGTATACGGCATGGAACGTATCCGAGAAGAAGTGAAAAAATACACTCCAGAAGAAGTCGAGCATATTGCCGGTGTGCCAAAAGCACAAATGTACCGTGTTGCGAAAATGATGGCAGAAACTAAGCCTGGCACTATCGTTTGGTGTATGGGTGGTACTCAGCATCACATTGGTAATGCTAACACTCGTGCTTACTGTATTTTACAGCTTGCCCTTGGCAACATGGGTATAGAAGGCGGCGGAACTAACATTTTCCGTGGTCACGATAACGTACAGGGTGCGACTGACTTTGGTTTGTTATTTGATAACTTACCTGGTTATTACGGCTTAACCTCAGGCGCATGGGACCATTGGGCCAATGTGTGGGACCTTGAACCAAAGTGGATCACCGAACGTTTTGATCAAGGTGAATACTTAGGTCAATCACCACAAACATCTGCAGGTATTCCTTGTTCGCGTTGGCACGATGGTGTGTTAGAAGACAAAACCAAAATTGCCCAAAAAGACAATATTCGTCTGGGATTCTTTTGGGGTCAGTCTGTTAACACCGAAACCCGTGGTCGCGAAGTACGTGAAGCACTGAATAAAATGGATACCATTGTGGTCGTTGATCCATTCCCAACCATGGCGGGTGTTATGCACGAACGCCAAGATGGAGTGTATTTATTACCCGCGGCAACTCAGTTTGAAACTTATGGTTCAGTGTCTGCTTCAAACCGTTCACTGCAGTGGCGTACGCAAGTTATCGAACCATTATTTGAGTCATTACCTGATCACACTATCATGTATAAACTGGCCAAAAAATGGGGCGTTGCGGACCAATTCTGTAAGCACATCAAGGTTAATGGCGATGAGCCATTAGTGGAAGACATTACCCGTGAATTTAACACCGGTATGTGGACTATTGGTTATACAGGCCAAAGCCCTGAGCGTTTGAAAATGCACCAAGAAAACTGGGGCACATTCGACGTTAACTCACTTGAAGCACCCGGCGGCCCAGCTAAAGGCGAAACCTATGGTTTACCTTGGCCATGTTGGGGTACACCAGAGCAGAAACACCCTGGTTCTCAAATCTTGTACCGCACCGGACGTGAAGTTAAAGACGGTGGTGGTAACTTCCGTGCACGTTATGGTGTTGAACATAACGGCAATAACATTCTTGCTGAAGGTTCTTTCTCAAAAGGCTCTGAAATTCAAGATGGTTACCCAGAGTTTACAGCCGACATGCTAAAACAGCTTGGTTGGTGGGATGACCTAACAGCTGAAGAAAAAGTCAAAGCTGAAGGTAAAAACTGGAAAACTGATATCTCTGGCGGTATTCAGCGTGTGGCAATTAAGCATGGTTGTATGCCTTACGGTAACGCAAAAGCGCGTTGTATCGTGTGGAACTTCCCTGACGATATTCCATTACATCGTGAACCGTTATACACCCCTCGTCGTGACCTAGTGGCTAAATACCCTACTTATGAAGACCGTATGGTGGCTCGTCTACCAACGCTTTATAAAACCATTCAAGACAAGGATTTTGCTACCGACTACCCACTTGCAGTAACAACCGGACGTTTGGTTGAATACGAAGGTGGTGGTGAAGAAACCCGTTCAAACCCATGGCTTGCAGAACTACAGCAAGAAATGTTTATCGAGATCAACCCAGCAGATGCTGCAGATCGCGGTTTACGTGATGGCGATGACGTATTTGTTCACAGTCCAGAAGGTGCAAAAATTACCGTTAAGGCAATGGTTACACCACGTGTTATTGCAGGTGAATGTTTTATGCCATACCACTTTGCAGGCGTATTTGAAGGCAAGAGTTTAGCCAAAAACTACCCTGAAGGAACCGTTCCGTATGTGATTGGCGAATCTGCCAATACCGTAATGACCTATGGTTATGATGTCGTAACGCAAATGCAAGAGACCAAGTCTAGCTTGTGTCAAATAAGCAAAGCCTAAACACTTGATGAGGAGATAAGCCATTATGGCAGTCATGAAATTTCTGTGTGACACCAAACGCTGCATCGAGTGTAACGGTTGCGTCACAGCATGTAAAAACGAAAACGACTCTGCTTTAGAGTGGGGTATTCAGCGTCGCCGCGTGGTAACGCTTAATGATGGTGAACCAGGAGAAGCGTCAATCTCAGTAGCATGTATGCATTGTACCGATGCACCATGTATGGCTGTATGTCCGGCCGACTGTTTCTACCGTACCGAAGACGGCATTGTGCTACATAACAAAGATACCTGTATCGGTTGTGGCTATTGCTTCTATGCTTGCCCATTTGGTGCACCGCAGTTCCCTAAAAAGACTGCATTTGGTAGCCGTGGCAAAATGGATAAGTGTACTTTCTGTGCTGGTGGCCCAGAAGAAGATCATTCAGAAGCCGAGCGTCTAAAATACGGTTCAAACCGTATTGCAGAAGGCAAATTACCAATGTGTGCTGAACTTTGTTCAACCAAAGCATTGTTGGCTGGTGATGCAGGCATAGTGTCTGACATTTACCGTCAACGTATGGCTGCACGCGGTAATCCAAATGTGATTTGGGGCTACAATCCTAAAACAGGCGAAATGATTTAACCCAGAGCAATGGCTGCGATAATTTTCGCAGTCATATAAGGAGTGACAATGTTAACTTTAACGTTAAACAAATCACTGCGCAGGATGTTTGCTCTGTTGGTTCTGTGTATGGGATTGGGGTTGGTTACATCGCCGGTGTATGCCGCCGATGAACAATCAAGTCAGCAGCAAGCAAAGTCTAAAACCAGTGATGCAGATCTCTGGCGCGCAGTAAAAGCCGGCGAACCTGGATACAGTACAGACAAAGGCCTCGATGCTGATGTTCTAATAAATGTAGCTGGTAATGAAGGCAAGGTGTTGCGAAATACCTACTTAAAACCCGCACTAGGCTTAGCCGTTGTCGGTGTTTTTGCGGCCTTTTTAGTTTTTTACTTAGTTAATGGTCCATCAAAACTGAGTAAAGGCTTTTCGGGTAAAATGGTACTTCGTTGGAGTAAAAGTGATCTCTGGTTACATTGGATTATGGCAATTTCATGCCTAACCATGATGTTAACCGGTATAGTCATTATGCTCGGACGCCATTTCTTAGCCCCTTATGTCGGTGACGGTATTTGGGCTGGGATCATCGCCTTTAGCAAGTTTGCCCATGACTGGTCTAGCCCCATTTTTATGGTGTCTTGGCTGTTGTGTGTTATCAAATGGATGCCACTACAAACCTTCAAAATGTATGACTTGAAATGGTTTTTAGTGGTGGGTGGCTACATTAATTTTGGTCCGTTTAAAGGCAAACATCCAGACAGTGGATTTGCTAACGCGGGTGAAAAACTGTGGTTTTGGACCTTAGCTATTTTTGGTCTAAGCATCAGCATAACAGGCATAATGTTAGTGTTTCCAACACTGGATTTACCGCGCGAACTGTCAATGCTCGCCTTACTTGTACATGGCTTAAGTGCGACGATTCTAATCGCATTTACCATCGTACATATTTGGATGGCGACCGTACTCAGTGAAGGCGGTATGGAGTGTATGGTATCTGGCTATTGTGACGAAAACTGGGCTTCGCAGCACCACAATGTGTGGTACGACGAAATCAAAGCCGATGGCAGCTTAAAATACAAAGAGTAACCCTGCTTTCTGGTGTTAATGCACCAGGTTGATGGCAGAGATAAAACACCTTGTTGGGTAACTAACAAGGTGTTTTTTATTGCTGCAGAAACATTAATAAGTTTTAGGATGCAGGTAATGAGTCAAATTGATTGCAGCAGATGATGGCGGTTTAATTTGAATCACTGTTCAAACTCAGTTAGTGTGCAGGATATTATTAAATCACTAGAAAACGAGTCGCTCTATAGGCTTGTTATGTGACAAAACTAAAAGACAAACAATGGTAGCCATTTCTCGAAATATTCAACTTTTACTCTTTGCCTTTATATTGGCAGGTTGTTCAACGATCCAATCTGGTGCTGGTGGAGATAGGATCGGTTTCACTGAGTCAGGCCAAGCCTCGTACTATAGTGATAGACATCAAAACAACAAGACTGCAAGCGGTGATATCTATCAGCATAATCAAAAAACTGCTGCTCATAAAACGCTACCATTTGGCTCTAATGTAAAAGTGACCAATACCAACAATGGTAAAAGTGTTATCGTTAACATTAATGATCGTGGTCCGTTTGTTAAAGGACGCATCATTGATCTTTCAAAGTCTGCCTTTAGCAGTATTGGCAATATATCTACAGGGGTAATTAACGTTAATATCGAAGTCGTCCGCTAGCACTTTGTTATGGTGTTATATGGCTTGTTGACCTGGCACATGACAGAATTTTAGCGTGATAACCAAGTGGTCATACCGGCGAGTTTTATAGACTAACGTTTAGCATACAGTTTGGTTTTGCTTTCTTTAGTTGAGCTTTTATAAGAGGCCGGTTTCTAGCAAGCCATTGTTTAAAATTAATTTTGTGAGTCGTGAAATTAACCCAATTAAACAACTATTCGGAAGTGTTGCTAAAGATATGATCGAGATTGAATATTCTATAGGTGAATTAGAAACGTCGATGCTTGTTGTCGAGGAACACCGTTTTTACCTTATTACAAAGGAATGGATAAAGGCTGTAGAGCTGAATGTGGGTGACCAAATATTAGCTTGCAGTGATGCTATCGCTAAAATAGAAAGCATAAATAAAGTTGAAGGTTCAGCCCATTGCCGCGACTTAAAAATAAGCCACAATCATAATTATTTTGTCACCACAGCACGCCCAGCATTTCATGACACACTCTGTGAGAGAGCCCCTATAGAAAAGCTTGAGCGTATTGCATACGAGTTGGCAAATAGGCCCTCAAATTTCCCTGATGGTAAACCAACAGGTCACCATGGTGGTCCTTGGGTCGCGGCTAGATATCTACACTGCGATTTAAGCAAAGAAGTCATCGGCTGGGGTCGTGCCAACGACAACATGTGTGCTGAAGATGCCGCGGTAAGTGATTTGAGACAAAAAGTGGCCGATGCTATTGGTGTGATTGAATTGCATCGAGGTAATGTAGATATTTCACATGCCTATTTGAGGAAATATACTAAAAAAGGCCGTTTTGTGAATAAAATGAGTCCTTGTGTTTACTGTCGAGATAATTATGGCAGCGCGCTAAATGACTCCACTGAAGGCGTGAGTAATTTGCCTAAAGATGGTCGCGATTATCTACCCCCAGTAGATAAATAGCTCTCAACTACATTTCCCCATCATTCAGCAGCCCACAAAGTCACTTTTGCTGAGTTAACTTGAGATCCGTTTAAGCCATAAAGCCGTGTTCGCTGTTTTGAATCTAATGTCGTTGAGGGGGTATTGTTCAATAAGTGCTTTAAGTTGATTTGCATCCAATAGCCTTTTACTTCAAATTGGTTCTAAATATTTTTTAAAGTGCAGTACATAACTACAGGATTATTTTACTTAACAACTAAGGGGGTTATTTGAATATTTCAGAATCACATACAAAAGAGCTTTTAGTTGCCAAATCGCTATTAGAAAATCCTGGTCTGGCGGTAAAAATAACCAATTTAATCGGTACTCCTATTGAAAAAGGGTTAGCGTTACTACCTGATAACTGGAATAAAAATATCGCTAAAGTGACAGAGAAGTCGTTAATTAAAGCATCTGAAGCGGCAATATTTACCATGAAAGATATTCCCGGAGAAGAATCGTCCAATCTTTGGCATAAATTAGGCGTTGCTGCGAGTGGTGGTGTGGGTGGTTTCTTTGGATTAGCTGCGATAGCTGTTGAGCTTCCTATTTCAACATCAATCATGCTGCGATCTATCGCTGATATTGCTCGTAGTGAAGGTGAATTGATTACCACTCTGGAAACAAAAATGGCTTGTTTGGAGGTGTTCGCGCTGGGGGGCGAAAGTGATTTAGATGATGGTAGTGAATCCGGATATTTTGCAGTAAGAGCCGCCCTAGCAAAATCGGTATCAGAAGCTGCTGAGTTTATGGTTAAAAAAGGTATTACCGATGAAGCAGCGCCTATGTTAGTCAAACTTATTACTAAAATAGCTGAAAAGTTTGGGGTTCAAGTTACTCAAAAAGCAGCAGCCCAAGCGGTACCTGCTATCGGTGCCGCAGGTGGTGCCATAATCAATACATTGTTTATTGATCACTTTCAAGATATGGCGAGAGGTCATTTTATTGTGCGAAAATTAGAGCGTATATATGGGTATGAGACAATAAAAAGCGCATATCATTCATTACCTAGAAAGGGCAGTAAATAACCATTGTTCGGGATATTAGTGTTTGTTGAATTGGTGATATAAAGCATATATTCTTTATGCACTTAAATAGAACATCAAGCTAGATTTAAGCCAGAAAAGGATATCAATATGACACAGCCAGGATCTGATCAGGCCGAAAATACCAAGTCGACAATAAGCAGTGATATAAAGTCTGGCGGCAAGGTTAGCAAGCGTGAAGTGCGCGAGAGTGAGCCGACGCAACCAGAAATATCGCTGACAGGCTCTGAACGTGAAGCTGTGGTTGAACATGGCAGTCTTTCATCGCTTACGGTTTATTCTATTATTTTGCGTGAAGGTCAAGAAGAACTCGAGCGGCCCTTGATGTCGTTGTGGTGGTCCGGAATCGCGGCTGGTATCGGCATTTCCTCGTCTGTTTTAGCTGAAGGTATTATCCGTAGCAACATAGGTTCCGATCACCCTTATTTATCTATTATCGAAAGTCTTGGTTACACTTTCGGTTTTGTATTGGTCATTCTAGCAAGACTGCAACTTTTTACCGAGAACACCATAACCGTGGTGCTGCCG
The DNA here is from genome assembly GCF_014164215.1 of Shewanella sp. SG44-2. Lineage (NCBI taxonomy): Bacteria > Pseudomonadati > Pseudomonadota > Gammaproteobacteria > Alteromonadales > Shewanellaceae > Shewanella > Shewanella sp. SG44-2. The sequence goes on along the minus strand of NZ_JACJEU010000015.1, from coordinate 63,625 downwards.
CTACTCGCCAACACCACACAACGCCGTCTTTTTTGCACCGCTCGTTTATGGGGGATTGTGTTAGTAGCAAATTTTGTTGGTACGTTTTTGACGGCGGCAATTGTCGTGCACGGCAACATACTGACAGAAGACATCCTCACCGCTATCCTCCAGATATCTCGCCATGTTGCAGAGTTGACGCCTTCAGAGACATTAATGCGTGGCATTCCAGCGGGCTTTTTTATTGCCGCATTGGTGTGGATGCTGCCTTCGGCGAAAGGATCTGAAGTGTTGGTCATAATTATGTTTACATGGCTTATTGCTGCTGGTGAGTTTACCCATGTTATTGCCGGATCTAATGAGATATTTAGCCTAGTGCTAAATGGGGAAATGAATTTTTTCACTGCGTTGTCACATCATATTGGCCCCATGCTAATGGGTAACATCATTGGCGGGACAGGACTGTTTGCGATGTTGGCTTATGGCCAAGTTCGACAAGAAATGTAGGTATCCTGTTGAAAAAATGGATGTTGTTTTAAATCAAAATGGCTGTCATGGTGCAGTTTGTTGTTGATGTATAATTTATTTGAACGAGAGTGATATGAAGAAATTTTGTTTGGTACTAGTAACTCTATTCGCGGTGGTATCACAGGCATTTGCTGCAAATCCGGTTAAGTATAATAAAGAGTTAGATGGGTTTGATTATCCCTTTGACGTTAAGACATTTAATGTTAACTCGCAAAATAAAGATTTAAAAATGCGTTATATGGATATTGGCGATAAAAACGCAGGCAAAGTCATCGTGTTGTTGCACGGTAAAAATTTCTCCGGCTATTATTGGGAAAGGGTTGCTAAGGATTTACTTAAGAACAATTACCGAGTCATCATTCCGGACCAAATTGGCTTTGGTAAGTCTTCAAAACCCGATTTTTACCAATACAGCTTTGGGCAGCTGGCGCTCAATACCAAGTTGTTATTGGATAGCTTACACATCAAAAAATTTGATCTGGTTGGTCATTCAATGGGCGGGATGTTAGCGACCACATTAGCGGCTAATTATTCTAATGCGGTTAATAAATTGATTCTAATTAATCCTATTGGTTTGGAGGATTACAGCAAATATGTTGAATTCAAAGACGTTAACTTTTTCTATAAAAATGAACTTGCTAAAACACTCGATAAAGCAAGGGATTATCAAAAAGCAAACTACTATGACGGCAAATGGTCCAGCGAATACGAGCAACTGTTAGTGCCTGTTAAAGGGATGCTTGCTGGGGATGACTGGCAAGTTATAGCTTGGAATAACGCGTTAACTTATGGTCCTATTTTCTCAGAGAACATAGTGGATAGATTTTCGCAGATCACCAATAAAACCGTACTTATTATTGGTACTCGAGATAAAACTGGCCCTGGTAAAGGTTGGTTAAAAGAAGGCGTGACCAGAACCTTAGGTGATTATAAAAATTTGGGTGTTGATACTCAGAAATTGATTAAAGGTTCAGTACTGATTGAGTTGGATGGATTGGGTCATATGCCCCAGTTTGAAAACTATGATGTTTTTATAAAAGCATTTCACCAGGCTATTGAGCAGTAATAAACCTAGCCAAAGTTAATACGATGTTCATTAGGTTCGACATCACCAGAAATAGTTTCATTATTTCATGCTGATGTCCTGTTATGGCTGGTTACAACAGCGTTATACCCTTTAAAGGATTAAATCATGTCTTTGCTGCTAACCGTTATAGCATCAACATTGCTTGCTGGTTTGGCTATGCCTTTAGGCGCCATGATAGCCCGTTTTGAAAAAGTGGGTAATGAGTGGATTGAACAGGAATTCAGACACAGTGTCATGGCATTTGGGGGTGGGGCATTATTGTCTGCTGTTGCTTTGGTGTTGGTGCCAGAAGGGATCGCACATCTTAATCCATTAACTGCATGTATTTGGTTTATGGTCGGTGGGCTTAGCTTCATGGCCCTTGATATTTACCTTAATAAAATAGATACCCCTGCCACTCAACTTGCTGCAATGCTGTCAGATTTTATTCCTGAGTCAATCGCGCTAGGTGCGGCTTTCGCGACCGGAAGTAACAATGCATTTTTACTGGCGGCGTTAATCGCGTTACAAAATGTGCCGGAAGGTTTTAATGCCTACCGAGAATTAAATGCCTCTTCTGCGTATAAGCCCCAAAAAATTATTATCATGTTTTGTCTGATGGCAGTGTTAGGCCCTATCGCTGCAATGTGTGGTTATTTGTGGTTATCAGAGTCCCCAGAAATTATTGCTGCAGTGATGCTTTTCGCATCGGGCGGTATTCTTTACTCCATATTTCAAGATTTGGCTCCTCAGGTAAAATTAGAAAAACGTTGGGCACCGCCAATGGGGGCTGTGTTTGGATTTTGCCTTGGTATGTTGGGATTAATGTTAACTTCGCCATGATCACAGTGCCACTTCGAAGTGCTAAATAATTCTGCAAGTATCAATGTCGTTATCAGGGAATAAAAAATAAATGGATTACAGTCACTTATCTTATCTGCATTTAGTCACAGTCGTTCCAGCATTTTTCATTGGCAGTTATTTACTTGTTGCTCGAAAAGGTACAGCTAAACACAAAGCACTAGGCAAAATTTATATGGTGCTGATGTTGTTTACTGCCATTGTGTCATTGTTTATGCCTGCTCAACTTGGGGCAAGTTTTTTGAATCACTTTGGCTATATTCATTTGTTAAGTCTTCTAACGCTGTACGCGGTTCCTGCTGGCTATTTTTATATTAAAAAAGGCAATGTGCGAGGACACAAACGAAGCATGATTATTTTGTATTGTGGTGGCCTCATTGTCGCGGGTACCTTTGCTTTTATGCCGGGTAGATTATTGCATGATTGGATTTTTAGCTAATTGGTTGATTGACTGTAAGACGCTTTTAAACTTTATTATCCATGGTAAGTTTAGTTCTTAAGTGGATGACGTGGTTTGACCTAAACGTTAAAAACAATGCACACATGGTGGACTTATGAAATACCAATTTGGTTCAGGAACGGTATCAGATGTTTTGGATGTTTTAGCATTAACACCAGAGTTTGAAAATGTCATATGTGCAGACTCTATTGGCAACAGATTGGCTGGGAGAAACTATTTAATTCTCGTTGCTCGATATGAGGCCAAGCCTGTCGGCTTTAAAGTAGGTTATGAGCTACCTGATGGTCAGTTTTACAGTTGGTTAGGTGGTGTAATTCCTGAACATCGCCAAATGAAAGTGGCCTCTCAATTACGCCTACTTCAAGAGTCATGGGCTATTGAGAATGGTTTTAATTCTATTAAGGTTAAATCCATGAACCAGTTTCCGGCCATGTTGCAGATGCTTATCGCGAGCGGCTATCAAATCTGTGGTTATGAGAATAACGGATCAATTGCCGAGAGTAAGATCGAATTTATTAAATTTTTGCAGCCACAATGAAACAAATAAACAAGCAGCTGTGGGCTAAATTTATTAAGTCGGCGTAAGCCTGCCTTACATGCCATGTTACTAATGTTCGTACTAAATGTGTGTTATTAGGTCAATTAACCTATCAAAAACCATTATGAAAATGCCTAGGTAAAGTAGAGGCTGGCGCAATTTACTCAATGGTATGACTTCTGCGCATGATGGTAATAAGTGCTGCCGTGTTTGACTTGCCTCAGGTAGAATGCCGACTCTGAGGTTTTTCTTTTTTTGGATATATTCTAGATGCAAATCAATCGTGTACTTCTGACCGCTGTCGGCAGTGTTTTGCTGGCAATGGTGACCATTCAATCAGGTGCTTCTTTAGCAAAGCAACTTTTTCCCTTGGTTGGGCCGGAAGGCACTACAGCATTACGTTTAGGTTTTGCCGCGGCCGTACTTTGGATGGTGTTTCGTCCATGGAGAGCCTTACCCCAAGGCCGAGATTGGCAGAGTATTATTATTTATGGTTTGTGTTTAGGTGGGATGAATATTCTGTTTTATTTAGCCATTGAACGTATCCCATTAGGGATTGCGGTTGCGCTAGAGTTCACTGGTCCTTTAGCGGTGGCATTGTTTGGGTCTAAACGGAAAAGTGATTTGTTTTGGGTTGCTTGTGCGATAGCGGGTATTTTGCTTCTTATGCCAAGCTTGTCTAGTACACAAGGCCTCGATTTAGTCGGGGCATTAATGGCGTTGGGGGCGGGAGCATGTTGGGCTGGATACATTTTATTTGGCACCCGTACTGGTAAGCAGGCATCAGGCGGTATTACGGTTGCTCTCGGGATGACTGTTGCTGCAGTGGTGTTAGTGCCTGTAGGCGCCGTTAGCCAAGGTTTGGCGTTACTTAGCTGGGAAGTCTTGCCGCTTGGCTTATTGGTTGGGGTGTTATCGAGTGCATTACCATACTCGTTGGAAATGATAGCCCTTAGAAACATGCCAACACAGGCCTTTAGCGTGCTAATGAGTCTAGAACCTGCCATCGCCGCATTGGCTGGTTTTGTTATTTTAAGTGAGCAATTAACCATGCTGCAGTGGTCTGCCATTGGTTTAGTGATTATTGCCTCAATTGGCAGTAGTTTTACGCCTAAGAAAGCCATTGAAATGGGCGTGTAATACTTAACACTCGTTTCGTTTTAGCTTTTATTTATCCTTGTTATATTATTAAAAAGTCAGAGAGGTTACTCACTGACTTTTTGGTTAATGGCTATTTTATCGCTGCTTCAATGGTTTCATTTCAGCTCTTTGCATTTCTCGTGGAATTGGCTTACCAGGTTTATTTGGTTTAATTGGGCCTAAGTGCTTCTTACTCGACGGTACACAGAACAGCTCTCGTTGATCATTCATTAGTTCATCGGGTGCGAACTGATTATTGATCTCAAGATTACGGCTTTTGACTTTATTTTGCTTTACAAAGTCATAACACACCAAATGGCGCTCTTCATCACGAATTTTATAAAGCTTTTCATTATGAATTTTACTTGAAGGGTTACACAGCAATACCGGCTTGCCTAGCACTGCACGGGTTTTACCAAATTGATCTTCTATCATAATGGTTTCTTCACGAAGTTTATCTGCTTTTCGCACCCCATAACATTGGAAGTGTTCTCCAGGCATATGGACAGCAACCGGTGCCGCTTCAACGATATCCCCACAGGCAGCGGTAAATACAGAATAGGTTTTTTGGGCTAAATTACTTGTCGACCATGCCCAGCGAAAATTATTCACATTGACATTACTGGCTAGAGGGAAGTTCATCGTCCCCCAGGGTGAAGTGCCTCCTGCGACAGAGCCAGGCAACAGGTAAGGTGATTGGCCATTAGCTAACGAGTCCGCAATTAATGTATTAATTTGACTTGCATTAGGTCCGCCTGTTTGTGCCCAACCAGACGATGGCGTCGAAGATTGGTGTGCTTTAAAATGTCCTGAGCCGGTATAAATCGTGCTATCGCCTTTAAAAATAGCCGCCATACCCTGTGACACTTTACCATCTCCCCATGCAATAACACTGACTGAACAGGTTTCTAGTGATTGTGCTGAGTTGTCGATATCGAACTTGAGTGATTCAATTTTTTTCCAATTACTGCCATTCGCACCACGATATACCACAGTAGGTGAACTACCATTACCTGGTGAATGTACCACAATGAAATCATTGTCTGCGGTAACGTTAGCGGTTATTGGGGTTGCTGCGACCATACCAGATGCGCTCATTAGGCACATACTGATTAATGTTTTTTTGAGTATACTCATCCTGACTTTCCTTATTCTGGTTTAGTAAATGTTTGAATCATGCTTAATGACTTAAGCTGAGTTAAAACTAACAGTTAAGATAAAAAAGTCAGTAAAGTTAGAGGGTTAAAAAGGGGGCGTTTTGTGTTTTACCCAAATTTACCCTAGTATTTAGTGGACTATAAAAATGGAAATGCATAGCGTCTAAGATGATGCATTCATTCTAAAAAGGATATTTTATGAAATACATATTACCCCTAGTCACTTTGCTTAGTTGTGTTGGTAGCGCATCAGCGCACCAACTTTCATTTAATGAGCTCACACCAGTCAGCACGGCGATTAAAACCGAAATCACTTTTGAATTGAGCGAGATGGATATGATTAAACAGTATCATTACCGTGCTCAGTACTTTGATATTGAAAAGTGGATGACGAATAAACAACTGACATTACACAATGATCATGCAGCTGCAACAAATGGTGCACCGCAGTCGATGAATACTCGTCAGATGCAGCAACCGGAAGTTGAAATAGATGATTTAGGGGGCTTTCATGGTGTGATAGACCCATTCATGAAGCTACAAGACAATAATGTTAATTCACCCGATCTTAATAGCGTGACAAATCGAATCAATATCGCAGGACTTGTGGCTGTATCGATGTGTAATGCTTACGCTTCGATTAATATCAAAGATCAAAACAATAATCTAATGCCAAAGTTTATTGCACCCAATAGCTTTTTAGTGGGAATAGACCCTGCGACAGCACAACAAAGTGATTATTCGTTATCCGAAGGAATAAAATTTAGTTGTGTGTATAAAAATGTACTCAAGCCAGTAGTCAGAGACAGTGTACGCGACATGAAACTACAACAACCATTACTCAAAAAAGGCGGGTAAGCCCGAAAGTAACAGATTACGATGTGCCTAATGACTCGCTCTTGATCACTTGCATTATTTGGTCAAGGTGCGAGGTCAGTAATGTCCTATCATCATTTGACAGGTGGCATTCAGATAAAATGAAGTGACATGTTTTAACCACATTACGCCAGCGTGGATTAGCGGGTAATTTTTTTACCTGTAGGTATTTATCTAAAGAACGTGTTCTTAGACGGCCAGAATCGATAGATATCGTCCAAATTTGGCTTCTGTCGGCTAATTCTACTTTATTAGTTTTAGTGCTTTTCTCCCAAATACTGATGCAATCAATCATAGTATTCACTAATAACTCCGCAAAAGAAGCTGTTAATTCTGAAGGCGATAATGGCGTAGATTCCTGTTGCTGGGCGTCGTCTTGCTCTGCTGTATCGTCATTCGATAATAAAAATAATTGCTGCTTATGTGACTCTATTATGGTCATTAAATGCTGCTGGGCTTTACGTTTTCTATAAATATAAAAGCTCACAATAAAGCCGACTAACAAGCCAACACTGGTGATGCCAAGGATTAAATTAAGTAATTTATCAATTTTTTGGCTCTTCTGTTGGCTGACAATTTGCTCTTCTGCTAACGCTCGTTGCACGCGTTCATTCTCTATATCGCTTTGAATGACTTTAATGTTCTCACTGTATTTTTTCTCCAATAAGGTTTCGTGCAACTGTTGATATTTCTTTAGATAAACCAGGGACTCATAAGGGCGACCATTGTCATAATATAACTCGCTTGCGTAGTGATAAATGTTCATTTTTTGCAATGAATCTTGTTTTGTGTCGCTATAGTCCATTGCGCTTTCAATAAATTTTATTGCCTGAGTCGCATCTTTTTGATGTGTGGCTATTTGGGCTTTTAAATAGAAAATTACGTCATGAAACGAATGGTCATCGCGGGTTAAATATTCCGATAATGTGTTGGCGACATCTAGAGCGGGCGTAAATTCATTAGCATTGATATGGATGGTGGCTACATTAATGAGCGCAGAAAGCCTGTCGTCACCGACAAGGTTATCGTTGTAGGCTTCGATGACCTTATTACTGTAGAAGTTTTTCTTATTAAACTGGTTGTTTATATTATATATCTCAGCAAGGTTTCCGTAGAGATGCGACATATAACCGATAACATGAATATCTACATTATGACTGGTGTAGCGTAAGTAATGCTCCAGTGAGAGTTCAAAATAGCGCTGGGACTCTTTAAATTTTTCGAGTTTTTTATAAATTAGACCAAGGTTGTTGAGGGTTATCGCAGTATTAAAGTCATTACCTAGAGCCTCTTTAATCGCTAAACTCTTCTGGTAGTAACTCAATGCTTTGTCATATTGATTCAAATACTGTTCAGTTAGTGCTAAATCGTTATAGCTTTTAGCCAACCAAATATCTGACTCTTGGGTTTTAGCAATGCTAAAAGCTTGTTCAAATAAGGTTTTAGCTTCTTGATAGGACTTTCTATAAAGTTTTTCCGCGGCTTTCTTACGTAACCAAAGATATTGAACATCGACATTTTGAGTAAATGCAGCGCTGTTTTTAACCTCATCAAGCATTTGTTCCGTAGCTACCTTATCACCTAACTCTTGGTAAATATCATATAAGGTTAGTTGTAACTTGGCGGCAACGATGGGGTATTTATCAATGTCTAATATTTTGAATTGTTGGCTGCAAAAGCTCAAGCTGGCTTGGGGGGACACCTGTTTTATACGGGCTTTACATTGTTCTAATGCTGAACTGGTTTGTTGTTTAGTCTCTTTTTGAACGGTTAACTGAGCCGCCGTTGCAGGTATATGCATCGAGCATAACGATAACAATACACATAGCAAAACTGCTGTAAGTCCCTTCACTCAACCACCAAGTCCAATCATTAATATCGTTTAAGTCCTATTACACCGCTAAATAGGTGTAATGCCAGTTAACATATTAACAACATAAACCGATAGCTAATGTAAATACAAGGGATAGTAGCGATTGATCATGTGTCGCGTGAAGTAGCACATCTAAAATCGAAGGCTGTATTTTTATTGTTTAATCTTTATACTTCGCGGCTGTTTTGTCTCTATAGAATGTAAAAATGAAAAGTTGGATATTTTTAAGTGTAGCCATTTTAACTGAAGTGGTAGCCACTTCAGCGCTTAAAGCCAGTGATGGATTTTCAAAATTAGCGCCTTCAATAGTAGTTGTCGTGGGCTATGTGTTGTCTTTTTATTTTTTATCCCTAGCACTAAAAGGTATCCCTGTTGGTATTGCTTATGCTACCTGGGCTGGATTGGGCATTGTGTTAATTACAGCTATCGCTTGGGTGATGTATGGGCAAAAACTCGATTTAGGTGCACTGGTGGGTATGACGTTTATTTTAGTCGGTGTCGTTGTGATGAATTTATTCTCAAACGTTACGCCGCATTAATCGTTAACCGAGCTGCGTGGTTTCGTTTCTCTCTTTAATACGGCATTCATTTTTTGTATAGGGGCTAATGCGCCGCTCATTTTTGGGTAACAAAAAAGGGCTTAACAATGATAACCATTGTTAAGCCCTTTTTTCGTATCAGATAGTCACTCAAGTCCACCGATGAATAAGTGCATCGTTTGGGTTATAAGAGCTATTACCACGCCATGTCTAAAATCTTACGGCTGGTGGCTAAATCGACTTTGCCGCTTTCAGACAGCGCTGTCATACCGTGAGCTTCTAAAGCATCTACTACTAGGCTAAGTTGTTCTTGCGTTACACCGTGATCGCGTAAACGTACCGGTAAACCCACTTGCTTGAAGAAAGCCTCTGTTTTATCAATGGCTTGATCTACACGGCTCGCTTCATCACCTTCAGTGATATCCCAAACACGTGCTGCGTATTGCACTAATTTAGCGTGCTTTTGCTCTTTCAACACACGCCATAATGATGGCAATACAACTGCTAATGTTTGTGCGTGGTCGATATGGAATAGTGCGGTTAGTTCATGACCAATCATGTGAGTAGACCAATCTAACGGCACGCCTGTGCCTATCATGCCATTTAAGGCAGATGTAGCACTCCACATTAAGTTGGCACGGGCATCATAGTTTGTTGGCTCTTCAACAGTGATTGGGCCAATTTCAATGAGGGTACGCATAATACCTTCTGCCATGCGGTCTTGTACGCGGGCATCAACTGGGTAAGTCGCATATTGCTCAAGCACATGCACAAACGCATCGACAACACCGTTGGCCACTTGAATTTTTGGTAAGCTGAAGGTTAATTCAGGATCAAGCATTGCAAATGTTGGGTAGACACATGGGTGGTTTACTGGGAACTTACCACCTTGATAACTGACCACTGCAAAGGCATTCATTTCTGAACCCGTAGCTGGCAGAGTAGCAATAACGCCAAGTGGAATAACTTTGTCATTCGCCACTGGAACTGGGGTGAAGCCGTGATGTAATAAGCTGGCTGTATCACCATCAAATTGAGTTGCAAGGGCGATAAACTTGGTGCCATCCATCACTGAACCGCCGCCAACAGCGAGTAAGAAGTCGATATTTTCTTTACGAGCAACTTCAACCGCTTTAATCAGTGTGTCGTACTTAGGGTTAGCTTCAATACCGCCAAATTCAAATACTGTTCGGTTACCTAATGCTGCTTTAACTTTATCTAGTGTGCCGAAACGTTGTACGCTGCCGCCACCGTAAGTGATTAATACTCTTGCATTTGCTGGGACAAGTTGGTCTAACTCTGCAATACGGTCTTTACCGAAAACAACATGAGTAGGGTTACGATAATCAAAATTAAGCATAATTGTTGCCTTTTGGTTTAGCATTGAAACAAATAAGTGGCTGATTGTGTATATAGATTATTTGTACACAACAGCAACGATAAATCATGTAGCTATGATAGCCCTTTGAGTCTAAATAAACATACACAGAACTGTCGTGTTCATGCCTATTCCTATCTTATTTGTGTTTATATGACTAGTTATTGATAATTTTAATACCTTTTACTGTTTTTTTGGTAATATCTGCGTCATGATTTGTTCTGAGGGGAAGAGTATGAATGAGATAGCAACATTAATGGCACAGCTTGCCCCAAAAGAAGGGGTCAATGATACTCACTTATCCGGCGTGCACGTGTTTCGTAGCTCACAATATGGTGCGCGCGGGCCAATGTGCTATTCACAAGGCGTGCTTATTGTTGGCCAAGGTAAAAAGCGGGTCTATTTAGATAATCAAACCTTTGAGTATGACCGTCAGCACTCATTAGTGATGACCGTGCCATTGCCAGTAGAATGTGAAACCTTTGCCAGCATTGAAGAACCTGTGCTGGTGTTGATGGTTGATATTGATTTAGTACAACTCAATTACATTATCCGTTTAATGGATGAGCATCATCAAATCCCTAAAGATTTAAACGAGTCACGCCAGAGTGGTTTTTTTGTTGCTGATAATACTGAAGATATGGATTGCAGTGTTATTCGGTTATTACAGGCATTGCAGTCGCCGTTAGAAGCAAAAGTAATGGGTGAAGCGTTAGTGCTTGAATTATTATATCGCTTGTTAGATTCACCAGATGCAGCACCACTTTATGCATTGTCGTTAAGTCATACCCGTTTATCGAGGGTAGAAAAAGCCCTTAACTACATTCATAAACATTATGGTGAGTCGGTTGAAGTAGACACACTAGCAAGCTTGGTGAATATGAGCCCGTCGGCATTCCATCGTAGCTTTAAAGAAGTCACTGCTTCATCACCAATACAATATTTAAAAAAGATTCGCCTCAATAAAGCCAAAGCGTTATTACAACTGCAGAATCTAAAAGTAAAAGAGGTATCAACTCAGGTGGGTTATGAAAGTACGGCTCAATTTAGCCGTGAGTTTAAACGCTACTTTGATCAAAGCCCTGGCGAGTGCGCTAGGTTATAATGCGAATTTGAGCTTAACTAATGTGCTCTTGATGGGCACTTTATAGTGTTAATGAAGGTTGCCACCGATGACTGCCCCTACGCAAATTACCTTTTTTGAGTTTTTAACGCCACTAGTTGCATCGGGGCTGAAGACGATAACCATTCGTGATGCCAGCGAAAATCATTATCGGCCCAGCAGCCAGGTTGAAGTGTTTACGCTCGAAAACCATATTAAGGTGTGCGATATCATTATTTTGGCTGTGGAGCCATTAGCATTTGATGATATTAATGAGTTTCATGCTACTCAAGAAAGCTTGCCATTGGTCGAGTTAAAACAGCTTATTCAAACGGTGTACCCTAATCAGCAAGCTCTGTTTATGATTTCATTTAAATTGGTTGATGCGTCATACTCGTGACTCTTTAATAAACGCTAGTTAATATTTCCAATGCTGTTTATTGTGTGCGTATCCGACTTTAGTTGTACGTGTAGCTTGCTGTGTGTTATCTATTTGTCTTTATTATTGTTTTATTCTCGTGATAATCCTTTCATCATTGCTCAACAGCAATGTCTAAAACATGATCTGCTTAACAAATGAGCGATGATAACCGTGCTAGTTTGCATATCTATTAGCTATCTCACATTTTAGCTATCTCTAAAGTGATATTTTGTTTTTCTGCTTATGGTATGCGTCTTTTATTAGCGCTTGTTATTCAATGGTTTTGCTCTCAGGGCTTCATTCAGTTAGGATTTTTTATGTCTTCAATTATTCAATCAGCCAGCCAAGAGTTGATTAAACCTTATCAATCTAATATTACCGTCCCCAATTGGATGATCAGCTCTATGGAGCGGGTGATGCAGTATTATGTTGATAAAAATTTACGTCTAGACACCATTTCTACAGACCGTATGCCTAAACCTGTTGAAGGCAAAAAGTACATGTTGTATGCCCACATTCCGTTTTGTCATACCTTGTGCTCATTTTGTACTTTTCACCGTTTTTTATTCCGCGAAGATAAAGCGCGCGAATACTTTGTCGCGCTGCGCAAAGAGATGCAAATGGCCAAAGATTTGGGCTATGAGTTTGAGTCTATGTACATTGGCGGCGGCACGACTACTGTGCTTGAAGACGAGTTAGCTCGTACCATCGAGCATGCAAAAAATCTGTTTCCTGGCATTAAAGAAGTGTCTTGTGAGTCTGATCCACAACATTTAGCCAGCCCTGAATTTAAGCAATTAAAAGGCCTAGTAGACAGAATGTCGATTGGGGTACAAAGCTTTGACGATGGCATTTTAAAAATGACCGATCGCTTAGACAAGTTTGGCTCTGGCCAACAAACCTTTGACCGCATTATGGCGGCAAAAGAATTGTTTCCGATCATCAATGTCGACCTCATTTTCGGTTTCCGTGGTCAAACGGATGAGATTATTCAGTCGGATCTTGAAATGGCTTCTAAGCTCGACCCTCGCCAAATTACCACGTATCCATTGATGATTACCCACCAGACCCGTAAAAGCGTTAAAGGTCAGTTAGCTGCACCTCATGGTGACATGGTGAATCAGTATCGACAGATTTTAAATCACTTGACGGGGCAATATACACAATTGTCGGCTTGGGCGTTTGGTAAAACCAATGATGAAGGTTTTGATGAGTATGTTATTGATTATGATGAATATCTCGGTGTCGGTTCTGGCTCGTTTAGTTTTTTAAATGACACCCTATACGTGAATACATTTTCACTGAAAAAATACCAACAACGTATTGCTGAAGGTCGTATGGCCGTTGAGCAACAGAAAAAATATCAATTAAAAGAAGTGATGCAATATCGCTTTTTATTAGGAATGTTTTCGGGGCGTTTATCGCGTAAATATTTCCGTGACACTTTTAACGTTAATTTAGACACTGCGTTGTTTAAAGAAATGACCTCAATGAAAGCCATGGGAGCCCTTAAAAATGACCCAGTTAATCCAGACGAATTGATCGTAACCGATAATGGCAAAATGTTGGGGTTGTTGATGATGAAGGAGTTTTACTCTGGTATGGACAATGTGCGCGCCCAATTACGACAACCACTTGGCGCAACTGATATGTAATCTTGTTTAGATTAGCAAAGGCCGTGATTATCACGGCCTTTTTGTTATACTCAAGGCTCTTTTTATCTACGTTTTTTAGGTGAGTTGCATGGCCAATATTCTTTTGCTTGCCAATATCAATTGTGATCGCATTTTAATGCTTGATAAGCCCTTACAAACGGGTGGTCGATTTCATTATCAGGATGGTGGATTGCGTTTAGGTGGCGGCGGCGCAAACACGGGATTAGGTTTAGTGTGGGCTCAACATAATGTTTCACTGGTAAGTGAAGTCGGTAGCGATGACATCGGCGACTGGATTTTAGCTAAAGCCAGTACCTTAGGGCTTGATTGTCGTTTAGTTCATCGTTTTGTTGGTAATACTTGTGAGATGTTACTGGTGATGACGCCTGATGGTGAACGAACCATTATTCGACCTCAGCGACCTATTTTTGAACTTCCTGCACCACCAGACTGGCAACATTGGGATGCTTTTTATATTAACTCTTCTGCCAAAGGCGCTGGTGCTTGGGCAGCTGATGCGATGGTGAGCAACCCTAACTGCAAAGTGATATCGCAATTAGCCAAGGATGAGCGTAATCGTCCTTGTCATGTGTTGATTGCGTCAATTACTGATATGCAAGGTCGTTGCAACCAGGATCCATGGCGATTTGCACAGGCTATTGCAGGCAATGCATTAGAATACTTTATTGTGACCGACGGCGACAAAGGGGCGATGGTGTACAGCGCTGCTGGAGAACAGCATGTGCCAGCAGTCATTGCCGATGTGGTTGATACTACGGGAGCAGGGGATGCTTATGCAGCAGGCGTTATTCATGGCCTATGCGAGCAAATGTCTATTACAGATGCGATGCATGAAGGTGCGTTGTGGGCATCATTTGCGGTAGCAACAAAAAGCTCGATTCCTGGTGAGGCACTTAAGCAGTATCTAGCCTAAACCCAATTTGGCTTAAGTGATGGTTTGCTGACGAACATTGTGTATCTGTTAAGTGTATGCGGATAAATCAAATAGTATTACTTTGTCATTTTAGTGTCATTGTTGGCCTTTATGATGAGCCCGTCTAAACAACTTTTATAGTGTCTAATGGTTCAGGCTATTCTCAGCTATTATTTTTGCTATATTATCTCCCATTTTATTTATAGCCTTACTCTTCCCCAGTAAGGCTTTTTTTTGTCTGAAAATTGGGTATATTGGCACTCTATAATCATGCTTAAGCAAGGGTATGCTGGATGAGTAAGCGATTGGTAAAGAGTATTTCTGGGCTGTATTTAGGTGACCAAGTGCAAATGCATAACGGTGTTGCCAGTTGTATTAACCAAAAACATGCTGCTAAGCAGTTGACCGTGCAATTTGACCACGTAATCGGCAATCGCGAGGCCGACCCTAAACATCACGGCGGCCTCGATAGGGTGTTGCATCATTTTCCGCGTGAGCATTATGGTCAATATCGCCGCTGGGATTTAATATCTACGTTTTGTGATGCCCCTTCAATGGGTGAAAATATCAGTACCGTTGGCCTTAATGAAGCACAGGTTAATATCGGTGACATCGTTCAAATTGGCGACGTGACTTTACAAGTGACTCAATCTCGCTCTCCTTGTTTTAAGCTCAATTTACAGTTTGGCCATCCTAAATTTGCCTTAGCCATGCAAGAAAGTCGTATGTGCGGTTGGTTTTATCGGGTGCTGTCTGAAGGTGACATTCGTCCGAGTGACAGTATTTTTCTGCTAGAAAGAAAATCGGATATCAGTGTGGCTAAAGCGATGCAGATTTATTTTTTAGCTGAATTTGATGCAGAACAATATCAGACATTGCTTGGGTGCGAAGGCTTAGCGCAAAGTTGGGTTAACTCATTACAACGCCGACTAGATCTGCAAAGTATAGAAGATTGGGCAATGCGCTTATATGGCAACGCCAGTTAATGCCTCCCAGTATGATAAGAACGATATGATAAAAATAACATGATAAGGAATATCAAATGACTGAACCGATAGACGACGTTAGCAAGCAAGCCAAAGATATGGGGTTATTGATCCATGCCGCCAGTTTTGCCGGTTACGTATTTCCGCTAGGAAGTGTTTTAGGCCCTTTAATTGTCTGGTTAATGAAGCGTGATGAATTTGAGTTTGCCAATCAATGCGGAAAGAACTGTCTTAATTTTAAATTGAGCTTAATGATATATGCCATGGTATCTGCAATATTAATTTTGATTGGTGTGGGAGTAATACTATTAGCCGCTCTAGCATTGCTTGATATTATTTGTACTATTATCGCTATTGTTAAAGCTAACGATGGCATAGCTTATCAATACCCGCTCACTATCCGGTTTATTAAGTAACCCGCACTACAAGAATGTCGTGATGGTCGAATAGAATGGCCATAAAAAAACGCCACTCAAATGAGTGGCGTTTTTGTTAAAGTGAGTTAACTACGGACTACACTTTAAAGCGAGCCACTAAGATATCAAGTCTACTGGCTAACTGATTCAATGATTTACTCGCATTTGCAGCCGCGTGAGCAGTATCTGCTGTTCGCTGAGTAATATCGTTGATTTCGGTCACATTACGATTAATGTCTTCAACCACAGTAGATTGCTCTTCTGTCGCAGCAGCCACTTGAATGTTCATATCGCTAATCAGTGCAATACGTTCGCTAATACCACTTAGCGACTGGCTTGCTTCATCGACAGCTGTAACACCTTCGTGTGAGCGGCTACGAGATTGCTCCATAGCGTTAACAGCACGACTAGTTTCTGATTGAAGTTTATCAATCATAGTTTGCACTTCGTTGGTCGACGCCGCAGTTCGAGAAGCTAAGTTACGCACTTCATCTGCAACGACAGCAAAGCCACGTCCTGCTTCTCCAGCACGAGCAGCTTCAATCGCGGCGTTAAGTGCCAGTAAGTTTGTTTGCTCTGAAATGGCACGGATAACATCTAAAATGCTGCCAATCGATTTAGTGTGAGTTGCAAGCGACTCAATCACTTCACCGACTTGCTCGACGTCTTTAGACAACTGATTGATAGTCGAACGTGCACGGGTTACAACTTTTTGACCATCAACTGATTCAGTATCTGCATCACGAGCGGTGACAGCTGCCTGAGCTGCATTGCTAGCAATTTCATTAACCGTGGCGCCCATTTCGTTAATAGCAGTAACAACCATGATGGTACGGTCTTTTTGTAACTGGCTATCAGCTAATGTTTGATTGGATTGGTTTGATACATCAAGTGCCGATAAACCTAGCTGCTCACTGGTTTTAGCAACTTCGACTACAGTATCTTGGATTTTGCTGATGAAGCTATTAAAGCCTCGGGCAAGCTGGGCAATTTCGTCATCACCATTAACCGGTAGTCTTTGGCGCAAATCACCTTCACCTTCACCAATGTTACGAAATAATTCGGCAATATGTGCAATAGGACGACTAACCGAACCAGCAACAGTAATCGAAATGGCAATAAATACCGCCGCGATGAGTATTGTCCATAGTAAGATCTGATAAGCCGATTTTTGTAGCAGGGCAAATACTTCTGCTTCAGGTACTTGAGCAACCAAGTACCAATCCATCGACTCAATGTAGCTACTGGCAATCAACATGTGTTGGCCATTAACATCGGCTTTGACTAAATTAAAGTTACTTTTATTTAACAATTGGTTAGTGTTGGCATTAGGGTACAAGTTGCTGAGTTTGCTTTTACCTATTTTGTTCGTATCTTGATGCAGTTTGACTTCACCTTTAGTATCAACTAAATATACAAACCCGCTGTCTTCAATTTTAAATGAAGCCAATAAATTAACCATATCATCTAACGATTTGGCTAGACTAACCATGCCACGACCATTGGGCTGTTGGTAACTAATAAAAAGTTTTACTTCACCATTGGCTTCGGTATAAACCGTCAACAAACGCTCTTTTTTACTATCGCGGTAGTCAAAAAACCAGCCATCTTGCTCTGGATTTAATATTCGCAAAAAACCATCCTGAGTATAGTAGGCCGCAGTTTCTTTGTCGGCGTAAGACGCTTGAACTAAATCGTATTGATTTTTCATGTCATTAAGTTCTGCGATAACGAGGTTTTCTTGGTCCGCCGGGCGACCATTTTGAAGCCATTCTAGCAACATTCGGCTATTCGCTAACTGTTCCGAAGCATTGATTAAACTACGGATTTCGAGGTCGACTTCATTGCGAATTTGCATGAGTAAGCTCGGCATTTCCGAGTTTAGCATCCGCTGCTCAACAACTTGCTTTGCACTTCGTTGACTTAATAATCCGACTAAGATCGTCGATAGCAATACAGCAACCGTCACGGTCAGTAATATTTTTTGTTTAATGGTAAGTGTATTCATCTACAACAGCCTCTAGGGAGTATCTCTATGGTATATCGGACACAATGGCAATAAATTGATAGTTATTTTGCTGTTAAGTTGATTCAATCAGCAAAATAGTCTTTTGGTGTAGGTTGTTTTGATTTTATGTGGGTAATGATAGTCGATAAAACAAAAAAAACGCACCTATATTTAAGTGCGTTTTATTGACTGTGCCAATATTTTAACGATTGGTTCGCTTACATATTTGGATAGTTTGGCCCGCCGCCGCCTTCTGGTGTGACCCAGGTAATGTTTTGGCTTGGGTCTTTAATGTCACAGGTCTTACAATGAATGCAATTTTGACCATTAATGACAAATTTTTTGTCACCGGCTTCTTCAACCACTTCATAAACACCGGCAGGACAGTAACGTTGCGCGGGTTCATCAAATTTAACTAAGTTTACCGATATTGGGATGCTTTGGTCTTTTAGATGTAAATGACACAGCTGATCTTCTTCATGAAAAGTATTCGACAGATATACCGACGATAACTTATCAAAACTCAACTTGCCGTCAGGTTTAGGATAGTCAATTTTATTGTAATCGCTCGCTAGCCCCATCGTGGCATAATCTGGAGTGGTGTCTCTAAAGGTCACCGGAAACTTACCACCAAACCAATTTTGGTCGATATAGTTAAAGGCGCCACCGAGTAGCGTACCAAACTTATGCATGGCAGGGCCAAAGTTGCGCGAGCTATAAAGCTCTTCATGAAGCCAGCTTTTTTCGAAACGGTCTTGGAAACAGTCAAGATCTTTGCCACCTTCTAGTCCGGCAATTAAGCCTTCACCTAAGGTTTTTGCTGCAATAATACCGCTCTTAATCGCTGTATGCGTGCCTTTGATTTTAGCAAAGTTAAGTGTGCCCGCATTACATCCAATAATTAAACCACCAGGGAAGCTCATTTTCGGTAGTGAGTTTAAACCACCTTTGGCAATGGCTCGTGCGCCATAAGATAATCGCTCTCCGCCCGTTAATGTTGCGGCAATTACAGGGTGAGTTTTATAGCGTTGAAATTCATCAAATGGGCTGAGATGAGGGTTTTTATAATTTAAGTCGATAATTAACCCTACAGCAACTTGGTTGTCTTCCATATGATATAGGAAGCCACCACCAGATGAGCCATTCACGAGTGGCCAACCACCAGTGTGAACCACTTTACCTTGCTGATGTTGTTCAGCAGGGATTTTCCAAATTTCTTTAAAGCCTAAGCCATAATGTTGTGGTGTTTTACCATTGTCTAAATGGTATTTTTGGATCAGTTGTTTACCTAGATGGCCACGACAGCCTTCTGAAAATACGGTGTATTTGGCATGTAATTCCATACCCGGCATATAGCTGTCTTTATGTTGACCATTTTCACCAACACCCATGTCACCGATTAAAATACCTTTAACACTGTTGTCTTCATTAAACAGTAATTCACTGGCTGCAAAACCAGGGAAAATCTCTACGCCCATGGCTTCGGCTCTGTTGGCTAACCAGCGGGCTAAGTTACCCACACTAATGATGTAGTTACCATCATTGTGCATGGTTTTAGGCACTAAGCTGTTGGGCATTAAGCGAGATTGTGTTTCTGAGTTAAGCAGGTAGATTTCGTCATGAGTGACTTTAGTGGTTAGCGGGATGTCTGAATCTCGCCAATCATTAAACAATTCGTCCAGTACATCAGGTTCGAATACCGCACCCGACAAAATATGAGCACCCACTTCAGAGCCTTTTTCTACCACACAAACGGTGATTTCTTTATCGGCATCTTTAGATATTTGCATTAAACGACAAGCGGTCGCTAAACCTGCAGGGCCAGCACCGACAATTACTACGTCGAACTCCATTGACTCGCGTTCCATCTTCTCACCTTTCAAAGTTTCCCGTTCATTGCGGGTTTATTGTTTTTTATAACGATTAAAATAAGTAAACGATCGTTTATCCTTTACTCACCTTACCGCAAAATGAACGTTTGTCACAGTGGCAAACACAATCTTGTTAGCGTGAGTCGAGTCACAAATAGTCAACGATATAGTCTTTCGATCCAAGATATTCACCTAAAGGGGTATTTGTATAGCGGTAATTAGGCCTATAATTGGGTCTGACGGTTCTCCGAGCTTTTTGCCCTACGTCAATGATATGGGCAGTTAGCCGTGGTAATTTTGCCACCGGGGTGAGTAAAGAAATGCACTCACCTCCCACACTTGGAAAGGTTAACATGTCCCAACTACAAGACAGCTTTGGTCGACGATTTCACTATTTGCGGATGTCAGTTACTGATGTTTGCAATTTCAAATGCACTTATTGTTTACCCGACGGATATCGTCCAGATGGTAAACCTACCTTCTTAACGCTCAACGAGATTGAAAATCTGGTTGCCGGTTTCGGTGAAGTAGGCACACAAAAAGTTCGTATCACTGGTGGCGAGCCCACTCTACGCAAGGATTTCACAGATATTGTGCGGATCGTTGCCGACAATCCTAATATTAATACCGTAGCGATGACCACCAATGGGTATCGTTTACAGCAGCATGCCAAAGAATGGTATGACGCAGGTTTACGACGTATTAATGTGTCAGTTGATAGCTTAGATCCTAAAATGTTTTACCAAATCACTGGCGAAAATAAATTCGACCAAGTGATGCGTGGCATTGAAGCGGCTCTTGAAGCGGGTTTTGAGCGAGTTAAAGTCAATGCCGTGTTGTTGAAAGGCTTAAACGACAAAGATTTACCGCGTTTTTTACAGTGGATTAAAAACACGCCTATTGATTTACGTTTTATTGAATTAATGGAAACTGGCTTAGGTCACGATTATTTCAATGCACATCATTTAGCGGGTGTAGACATTAAAAAACAACTTGAGCGAGAAGGCTGGTTATATGACTTGCCAAGTGTTGATGATGGTCCTGCGCAAAACTTCAGCCATGCAGATTATCAAGGTCGTATTGGATTAATTATGCCTTACGCAAAGAATTTCTGTGCCAGCTGTAACCGCTTACGAGTCTCTGCAAAGGGTAAATTGCATTTATGTTTGTTTACTGAAAATGGCGTCGATTTACGCGATTTAATACAAAACCCTTCGCAGCGAGATGAATTAATTAGCCGCTTACACGGTCAATTAGCGCAGAAAAAAGAAACCCACTTTTTACATCAAGGCATTACCGGTGTGACTCAACACCTCGCCTCTATTGGTGGTTAAGCCGTCATTGAGTTAAACCGACTGACGCGGCAATACTTGTGACGCTCAGTCGATGGACATTGAATTTGATTAAGGCAGTAAAAAGCATGAACAATCCTTTTACCCATATTAACGCCGATGGCAATGCCCATATGGTCGATGTGACTGAAAAAGCCGTCACCGAGCGCGAAGCCCGCGCTGAAGCTTTTATTGATATGGCACCAGATACCTTAGCCATGATCATGAATGGCAGCCATCACAAAGGCGATGTATTTGCTACCGCACGTATTGCCGGTATTCAAGCGGCAAAGAAAACATCTGATTTGATCCCATTATGTCATCCTTTG
Source organism: Shewanella sp. SG44-2 (assembly GCF_014164215.1). NCBI lineage: Bacteria > Pseudomonadati > Pseudomonadota > Gammaproteobacteria > Alteromonadales > Shewanellaceae > Shewanella > Shewanella sp. SG44-2. The sequence continues at coordinate 42,177 of NZ_JACJEU010000015.1, read as the reverse complement.
ATGTTGACTAAGGTGGAAGTGGAGCTTGAAGCTCAGCCTGAGCATAACCGTGTGCGCATTACCAGTTTGTGTAAGTTGTCGGGTAAAACCGGTGTTGAAATGGAAGCGCTAACTGCAGCTTCTGTGGCAGCCTTAACCATTTACGACATGTGTAAAGCCGTACAAAAAGACATGATTATTTCTCAAGTTCGTTTGCTTGAAAAACGTGGCGGGAAATCTGGCCATTTTAAAGCCTAATCCGCCCATTATGAGCTAACGTACACCCAGTATATTTTATAAATAAATGCATTGAGAGACCACTATGATCCAAGTGTTATTTTTTGCGCAAATCCGTGAGCTATTAGGCACCGCTAAAGTCGAACATAGTGGCGATAATATTGATACTGCAGAAGCATTACGTGCAGCGCTTGCCGCTACTGATGATAAGTGGGCGAAAGTGTTGGCATCAGACAAATTGCTGGTGGCGATTAATCAAACCATGAGCCAGTGGGACTCACCGGTAAATGACGGCGATGAAGTGGCCTTTTTCCCTCCAGTCACAGGGGGATAACATGGATCATCATAGTAACCAAATTGCTGTACGAGTCCATACGGAAGACTTTAGTGTCGCTGATGAATACGCCTTACTTGCCTGTGATAATCAGGACGGTGCCGTGGTTAATTTTGTTGGCAAAGTACGGGACTTTAACGATGGTAGTGCTGTAACTGACTTAACCCTAGAGCATTATCCTGGTATGACTGAATCGGTATTACTGCAGATTAGCCAACAGGCTTGTGAACGTTGGCCTTTAAATAAAGTGACGATTATTCATCGAGTTGGTAGGTTATCGCTTGGTGAACAAATTGTGTTTATTGGTGTGACTAGCGCTCATCGTAAAGCAGCTTTCGCGGCATGTGAGTTTTTAATCGATTTTTTAAAAACGAAAGCGCCTTTTTGGAAGCTTGAAGCCGGTGATACTGGCGCTAAGTGGGTTGAAGCGCGTGATAGCGATCAGCAAGCAGCCAAAATGTGGCAAAAGTAATCGTCTATATGGCTCGTACATAGCAAGGATAAACCCTCAATGTCTTTCATTAACGCCAACATTACTCAGCTTGCAGACTCCTTTAGGCCTCGATTCCGTGCTGGTGCTATCGCATTTTTCTTTGCCATTGTTAGTTCCGTAGGGTTTAGTTCTGCAAGTGTCGCGAGTGATGCTCCGGCCATTGCTGCGGCTGCTAACATTAAATTTGCGGTAGATGAGATAGCGATACGTTTTCAGCAGCAAACGGGTTTGGCTCTGCGGATCAGTTATGGTTCTTCGGGTAATTTTGTCACCCAAATTCAGCATGGTGCACCGTTTGAGATGATGCTCAGTGCCGATGAAGAATATATTGAGCGGTTGCATCAAGCAGGCTTTACGCAAAATGACGGTGTTGTTTATGCCATCGGTCGGCTTGCTCTTGCTGCACCTAAGAAGTCGCCGTTAATTTTAGATCTTGAGTTAGTTGGGTTAGCGCAATTAATCGCCGATGGAAAGGTGTCTCGTTTTGCGATAGCAAATCCTGATCATGCTCCCTATGGTGAACGTGCGCGTGAAGTACTTAAAGCGAAAGGTTTGTGGGACGCACTGCAACCTAAACTGATTTTAGGTGAAAATGCTTCACAAGCTGCCCAATTTACCATTAGTGGATCGACTCAAGGTGGTATTGTGCCGTTATCATTGGTGCTATCTCCTGAATTTACCAAGCGTGGTAATTATGTGGTTATCCCTGATTCGCTATATCAACCGCTTAATCAACGGATGGCATTAATGCCTAATGCATCTGAAACTGCTGAGCGATTCTATCAATACATGCAATCAGCAGATGCACAGGAAGTATTAAGTCAATTTGGGTTTAATTTACCAAAACCTGCTGTAAAGAAGGCTGATTAATGGATTGGCAAGCTCTGTGGCTGTCGGTCAAACTGAGTTGTTTTACCGTAGTATTGTTAATTCCGTTGGCCATTATTGTCGGGCGGGCGTTGGCATATCGCCAATTTAAAGGTAAATCATGGCTTGAGGCTTTGATCATGGTGCCGTTAGTGTTACCGCCAACCGTCATTGGTTATTACCTGCTAGTGGGGTTAGGTAATCAGAGCATGATTGGTCAATGGGTTGAGCAATTAACCGGACAACAATTGGTGTTTCATTTCTCAGGATTGGTAATCGCTTCCATTATCGTCAATATTCCCTTTGCGGTTCAGCCTATTCAACGTGCTTTTGAAACGATTCCGATCGACATTCGTGATGCCGCGGCTTGCTGTGGCATGAGTCGATTACGGATATTTTTTCGAATAGAATTGCCTATGATATGGCCTGGCGTTTTAACGGCCGTTGTACTGTGTTTTTCCCATGTGCTGGGCGAATTTGGTGTGGTGTTGATGCTGGGCGGTAATATTGCCGGCGAAACCAAAACTATCTCAATAGCGATTTATGATAGTGTGCAAGCATTCGATTTTGATTCTGCCGGAATGATGTCTTTGGTATTATTGTTGTTTGCGGTAAGTGCGTTAGCACTCACTACAAGTATGTCGAAGCGTTTAGGAGGGCATCGTGGTGCCACACAACGCTGACCTTATATGTGATATTTCACAAACATTGCCTATTCCATTGGAAGCTCATTTCAGTTGTCGGGCTGGTGAAGTGCTAGCCGTGGTTGGCCCTTCTGGTGGCGGTAAAACGACTTTGCTGAGAATGATTGCCGGTTTGAGTTTACCTCAACGGGGCCACATTCATTGTGGTGATAGATTATGGTTTGATGCAAAGCAGTCTATTTCGTTAACTCCCCAGCAGCGGCATATCGGTTATATGCCACAACATTTTGGTCTGTTCCCACATTTAACAGCACTCGACAATGTTATTTCTGGGCTTGATCATGTGCCAAAAGAATTACGAAAGCAACGAGCATTAGATTGGCTAGAACGTGTCAATTTACATGGGTTGCCTGATCGTTTACCCGCGCAATTGTCTGGCGGACAACGTCAACGAGTTGCGCTAGCCCGTGCTCTTGCACGTGAGCCAGCTATCTTACTGTTAGATGAACCCTTTTCTGCAGTAGACCGGGAAACCCGTGAACGCTTGTATATTGAGTTAGCTCGCTTAAAACAGCAATTGTCTATCCCGGTGGTCATGGTAACGCATGACATCCATGAGGCATTGCTATTGGCTGATAAGATGATACTTATTAGTCAGGGCCAAATGCTGCAACAAGGCAAACCATTTGAGGTGTTATCTCATCCCAATAACGAAGCGGTTGCACGACAAATGGGCTTGAGGAATATTTTTGACGGTCAAGTCGTATCGCAAGATATTGAACGTAATATGACCCAGTTTACGCTGGGTGATGAATTGATTGTCAGCGACAGTGCACCAGCATTAACTGTCGGCCAATCTATCCGTTGGGTTATTCCAAACCAAGGTATTCGTTTTAACGCCATTAGCAGCGGTCGTCTGTGTAAAAGCTTAAATAAATTAGAAGTATTAATTGAGTCTGTGTTGGTGATGGGTGAATCGTCACGAGTGATAGCGTCAGTTGTAGGCATTGGATCTATTATCAATGCAGATGTGCCGACACATTTAGTCCATAAGTTAGCCTTATCGCCAGGAGTGCAAACGACTATTGCGCTTAAGTCAGATCAAATTCATATTTTAAGTGCACAGTCTGAACTCGGATAACCAAGTTTGAAATAAAATAGGCGAATATTGTATTTTTGCCTTACATATCCCGCTTCTTAACCGTGTTGAGGTTAAATAATTCTTTTTATCGCTCAGAATGTCATTTTCGGATAATAAACTGGGGATTGATGTTTGAATAAGGCCATTTAACGATCTAAAAAGCGCATTTGATATAAAACCATCCCATTTGGGCTGATTTGTATAGGTTTACCAGAACCTGTATTTCTAAAAAACATTGTACAACGACAACCCATCTCACTGAAAAATGGTATTTATGATCAATTATTAATCTTAGATTTCTTGGGACTTTGGCTGCTCTTAGGTAGAGTAGTCGTGTGATAGAATTTTCAATTATATAGAGGCTTGTGATGGTTCGGTTGCTGCTAGCAATATGCTTTCTTCCTTGTGCCGTGATGGCCACTCCATCTATGCACTCTTTATTGATCAATGGCGACTTTTTAAAGCCAATAACGGTCATGGAACAATTAGAGCAACAAGACAAAGGCACCATTTGTGACTTTGATGTTGATGTTGAAGAAGGTTTGCTGGTGTATAAGATTTCTATGATAAATGTAGAGACACACCGAATCAGTAAATACGAATACCGAGCCTTAGACGGTACATTATTAACCGAAAAATCATCTGCTTATGCCTCTGATGATATTGGCCAAGTTAATGCGGCAAAAAAGCTGCAAGCTAAGCACATGAAGTTTTCAGAACTAGTGACCCTCGCGATTAAAAACCAACAAGGATATTTAACACAGGCGGAATTGGACCACGATTTATCGATTAGTTATCTCGAACTAAAATTACTCAATCAAGATAGTAGAAATACTATTGCTTTCGATATTGAGACTCTACGTCCACTACCTCTGCTCAAATGGGATTAAAGACTCTATGACTATGCGTATTTTATTGGTTGAAGATGATGCTACTACGTTAAAGTATGTAGCCGACGGATTTACGGCTCAGAAATATCAAGTTGATAGCGCGACAGATGGCCAAGAAGGCCTCACGTTAGCTAAACATAACCAATATGATTTACTGATCCTCGATCGCATGTTACCAAAGCTAGACGGCTTAACATTATTGTCTGCTCTACGTACCAGTGGTAATAAAACACCAGTACTTATTTTATCGGCATTAAGCCATGTCGATGAGCGTGTAAAAGGTTTACGTGCGGGTGGTGATGATTACATGACCAAGCCATTTGCCTTTGCTGAATTGTTAGTTCGTGCTGAAAAACTTGCGCAACGTAACGTGGTTGAACCCGCTGCCACTGAAATTGAAGTGGGTAGTTTAAAAATGGAATTATTAACTCGTAAAGTCACCCTTGACGATAGCGAGTTAATGCTTCAACCAAAAGAATTTCAATTGCTTAAATACTTAATGGAACATCCTAATCAAGTGATTAGCCGTACATTATTATTTGAAGCAGTGTGGGACTACCATTTTGATCCTCGCACCAACGTGATTGATGTACATATTGCCAAGTTACGTCGCAAATTTGAAGAACTTGGTCACGGTGAGTTAATTGAAACCGTTAGAGGGGCTGGATATCGCCTTTGTAAAAGGCATTAAGCCTTACCAAAGTAGTGCGTGGCGGATCACGCTGATCTTCTCGACACTAGTAACCATACTCATTGTTATGTTGGTGCTTAGTCTCTATAGACAGTTAGTGATTGAGCAACAAAATCAAGTAGATAAACATCTAGCTGCAGAAATGCAGCGCTATCAACAGTTAGCATTAACGGTTAACCGTCGCAGCTTTGCGGCTCAAATTCGTGCAGCCGATCCTAAAACAGCACTGATTGCCTGGCGCAACAGTGTTGATATGGTGGGCGCATTGACTTTCTTACCTGAAAATATGCCACAGCTGCCTGAAACGAAAGATTTCCCTATCTTTACTGGTGGTCCAGATAAACTGCATATCTTAACTGGTGGCTTAGTTATCACCCGTTATGGCCCAGTATTAATTGCTACGCGTACCGATCAACTCGCGGCCTTAATAGAGAAATTTATTAACGCTGCATTTTGGGCCGTGGCATTCACGCTTGGACTCACGTTAGCGTTAGGCTATATTTTCTCAAAAGCCATCCTTAGACGACTGGTCGAATATAACCGTTTGAGTGAACAAATTGAAGCCGGGCACTATGAAACCCGTCTACCAGTCAGTGAAAGCCAAGATGAATTTGATATGTTGGCACGGCAGTTTAATTTAGTGCTCGACACCTTAGAGCAAAACTTACGTGCTGTTCGCGGTGTGACCGATAACATTGCCCATGATTTACGCACGCCACTATCGCATTTACGCATTGGTATTGAGCAGCTGTCGCAAAAACCTACAGCTGAACTTGCCGATGCCACTGCTGAGTTACTTGAAGAGTTAGACCACTGTTTAGGAACATTTGATGCGATGTTATCGCTAACGCGCATTGAAGAAGGTCAGCAAATGCTTGATTTGCAGCCGGTGAGTTTACAGCAAATCTGCCAAGATTTATTCGAAATGGCAGAGGTGATTGCCGAGAGTCACGACCAAGTATTGAGTATTAGTCTAGAAGATGATGTTCACGTGAATGGTGATAAGTATTTGTTGTTCCAAGCTTTGTTTAATCTAGTGGATAACGCGATAAAGTATTCACCTAATGGTGCCACGATTAATATTATTCAACACGGTAAACACATTCAAATTAGTGATAATGGACCGGGTATTATTGACGAAGATAAAGAGCGGGTATTCGATCGCTTAGTGCGCTTAGACCCTAGCCGCCATTACAAAGGTACTGGTTTAGGATTATCGATGGTAAAGGCTATTCTATCGCGTCACAAAGCGACTATTTCACTTCATGATAATAACCCTGGTTTGCTCGTGAGTATTCACTTTAAATAACCCCACAAGCCTCCCATTTAATCGTTGTTGGATAATCTATGTATCAAGTGCTCAGTGATCAACCAGACTTTATTGTCATCAGCAAGTCCGTGAATGTTCATTTTCACAGTCAAGATGGAAGTGCTGGGGTGATTGCACAGGCTGAGGCTGATTTAGGTTACAACCTTTACCCTGTTCATCGACTCGATACACCGACTTCAGGGTTGCTGATTGTGGCGAAATCTCCTCAAGCTGCAAATGTGTTTACCAAAATGTTTACTGAGCATAAAGTACAAAAATATTATTTGGCGATTGCTTGTGGTAAACCTAAGAAGAAACAAGGCTGGATTATCGGCGACATGGCTAAGTCACGTCGCAGTATGTATAAGTTACTGCGTACCACTGAAAACCCTGCTGTGACACAGTTTTTTAGTCAGAGTATTGCCTCTGGTATGCGGATGTATTTACTGAAACCGTTGAGCGGTAAAACCCATCAATTAAGAGTGGCTTTAGCCAGTATTGGCGTGCCTATTTTAGGTGATAAACTCTATGGTGATGAGCTGAGCGATAGATGTTATTTACATGCTTATAGTGTGCATTTTACTTACTTAGAACAGGATTATTCTTTTAAGCAACAGCCTCAATTCGGTAAGCAGTTTTTGTTACCTGAATGCCAACAACTTATGATGAATCAATGGCAATCACCGAATGACTTGCTGTGGCCGAGTAAAGACTAATTGTCTCCCGCTTACCCTAATAGGGTATTGGTTAATTGACTAAAATCATAATGTGAAAGAGCTGACTGGATAGCCGTTACGATTGCTCTGTTATTATCGCAGCATTTGATTCTTCCATTGAATCCATTGCATCCATTGAGCAAATTGTATTGCGGCCTTTACTTTTAGCAAGGTACATAGCGTCGTCAGCTAGTTGTAATAATTGTTCAATACTAAGGTGAGTTTTACAGGTAGCATAACCAATGCTGAGAGTGGTATTAATATGGGTCTTCTGCCATAAAACAGTATTTTCATTGATTTTTTGTTGTACTTTTTCGGCCACTATTTGAGCCTCTTTTTTATTGGTTAATGGCAGTATGATTAAAAACTCCTCACCACCATAACGACAAACGAAATCAATTTTCCTCAATGATTTTTGTAATATGTCGGCAGTATTTTTGAGCACCATATCACCCGCTAAATGACCATAAGTATCATTAATGCGTTTGAAGTGGTCTAAGTCGAGTACCATTAAACTATACGCCAACCCATTTCGAAGCCATAGGGCATCAACTTCTTCGAGCTTGTTTAATAAAGAGTGCCTATTCCATAAGCCAGTTAGTTGATCTTTGTTGGCTAATCGAGCGACCTTGTAGACTAAGCGAGTTAGCGCATTACCAAACAATACTAGATTAGTGAGTAGCAGTAATATGATGTAGCTCCACATCACTAACGATGAGTTAAGCTTGTCTGCAGCTGAAATGTTGGCAAGTTCGTCGGGGAAAAGTAATAAAACAACTGCGCGTATGATAAACAGTAAGCCTATGGTGAAAAAAGGTACGTTAATCAACGCGGCATAATGCAGCGGTAAGTGTTTTTTTACCGCCCGAAAATTATCAATACCACTAAGGGTGATGAACGTTGCTGCGGTAATACTCATTACAATAACTAAGTAGACAGCGTAGGTCAGGGATGGTGGAACCAACAGCATTAATAATGCCGTGGTTGCCAGCAAAATAAGATCGAATCGGTAAGATAAAGGCTGCTTAAATAAATGTTGGCTGCCCCAACGCACCAGAGCAAACCCCACAAGTATTGTCATGTCTGCCACAAACCAGTATAAATAGTTAATTGCTTCAGTACGTTGGGTATAAAGCATAATGCCGATAAGTGTACAAATATTGGTGGCGGCGAAACACCAACTGGCTTTAGGTGCAATGCGTAATAGGCAGGCAAGTAATGTCCAAGCTATGGCGCAACTTACTGCTATTAAGCTAAAAAATTGAACGAAAATAATACTTTGGTTATGTTCCATATGACTCATTAGTATCGTGAAAAAGACTATTCCATAATGTGATATCAACATCGCAACTACAATAATAGGCTAATTGTCCTAATTAAGAAATTGCCCTAGTTAACAAATTGTATCGTATACTGTTTTTATAATAACTATAGCGAAATTAATCAACTTAAATAAGGTAACTCAAATGGATTCTAATAAATTATTACTGGTGATTATTGCGATTTTACTGCCGCCAGTGGCGGTTTTACTCAAAAAAGGCATGGGCAAAGACTTATTAATAAATATCTTATTATGTATTTTCTTTTTTGTACCAGGGCTTGTTCATGCTTTGTGGGTAGTGTTACAAGAATAATGTTTAACACCCTATGCTATCGATATTGTTTGGTCACTGATAAGTTGGAATTTATAGGGTTTTAATCAGTTTGAGATTATAATTGCCTCGTATAAATGCTATCAAGTGACCAATATGAATCGTAAAAAGAAAATTAATCAAACTCTTAAAGCTAAAGCAAAAAAAGCCAATGCTAAGCTTCATGCTGCCAATAAATCGCCATATATTGCCAAAGCAGACCGTGAGCAGCTTGCCCAAGCGCAATTGGTTATAGCGCCATCAGCCGGTGTAGCTGACAGCGTATTAAGCGACTCTGATGCAGTACATTCGCCAGCACAGTAACACACTATAGCGATGACCCTAGAGATGTGATTTTATCTACGGATTAACACCGCATACTTTACAATGTGGTTGTTTAGGTAAACGCATTTGCCTAAACTCCATGGTCATCGCATCAATCATCAACAATTTCCCGGTTAATGGCTCGCCGATAGCCGTGATAACTTTAATTGCTTCTGTTGCTTGAATGCAGCCAATCATGCCAACCACTGGCGCAAGAATGCCTGCTTCAACACAAGTTAGCTGTTGTTCACCAAATAAAGCACTAAAACATTGATAGCAAGGGCTGTCTTGTTGGTAGTCAAATACTGTAACAGTGCCTTCCATTCTAATAGCCGCGGCTGACACTAAAGGCACTTGGTGCTCAAAACAGCTTTTATTAAGCTGTTCACGCACTAACATATTGTCTGTGCAATCCAGAATTAAGCTATGTTGACTCACCAACACGTTAATCTCATCATCTTCTAATAACGCATTAATGGTATTGATGTTAATTAATGGATTTAGCAGCATCAGCGATTGCTTAGCCGATTCAACTTTTGCTTGGCCAATATTGGCGTCATAGTGCAATACTTGGCGCTGCAAATTAGACAGCTCTACGGTATCAAAATCAACTAAGGTGATTTCACCAACCCCAGCCACGGCAAGGTATTGACTTGCTGCACAGCCAAGTCCGCCTGCACCAATAATTAGTACTTTGGCAAGCTTGAGCTTTTCTTGGCCATCGATATCGATAGCCTTAATAGAGATCTGCCGGCTATAGCGCAGCATTTCATTATCAGTGAGTATCTCTTGATCAAGTGAATCCATACTATTCCTAACACAACACGTTATTAAAAGGCTCTACGGTGACTTGGGTGCCTGTTGGTGTGTCGCCTTGGAATTGATCTAATATCACAAAGCAATTAGCTAAACTCATTGATGTGAGCATACCTGAACCTTGGCCGCCAGTAATCGCAACTTCAAGTTCGCCCGCTTCATTTCGACTGAGTATACCGCGTTGATATTCGACTCTACCAGGGTGTTTTCGTATATCTGTCAGCAACTTTGCTTGGCAAAATAACGGCTTAATAGGCTTAAGTCCCTGCATTTTATTTAAAATGGGTAACACGAGTTTATAAAACGTTACCATTGAAGAAACGGGATTACCGGGTAAACCGCAAAAAATCGTATTATCTATTTTACCAAATGCGAATGGTTTACCTGGCTTAATAGCGAGTTTCCAAAAGGTAATTTGGCCTTCTTCAGACAAAATTTGTTTAGTAAAGTCAGCTTCACCAACAGAAACGCCGCCGGAGGTTAATACCATATCAGCCTTGCTGGCTGCTTCTTTAAATGCACCTCGAATGGCTTCTTTATTGTCGGCTATTACGCCTAAATCAATCCATTCAACATGGCTTTTACTGAGTAAGCCTTGGATTGAATAGCGGTTAGAATCATAAATCTGTCCAGGAGCCAGTTCACTTCCCACTGGGCGTAACTCATCACCAGTAGAAAAGAAGGCGACTTTTAATTTGCGTGTCACTCTAACCTGGTTAATACCAATAGTGGCGAGTACACCCATTTCTGCAGCGCGGATAGTGATGCCTTTATGCAATACTTTTGTGCCAGCAAGCAGTTCTTCACCACATAGGCGTACATTAGCGCCTAATCGATGTGGATGCTCGATAGTAATTTGATTTTCGTTTGCTTGGACTTTTTCTTGCATTTGCACGGTATCAAAACCCACTGGTACAGGGGCGCCAGTCATTATACGAATACAGCTATTGGGTGACACATGACCCTTATAAGGGTGGCCCGCAAAAGAACTACCCACGAGGGTAAGGGTTGTTTTATCCTGTGATGCAGCTAAATCGGTAAAACGAAATGCATAACCGTCCATTGCCGAGTTATCAAATGGGGGTAAATCAATACTCGATGCCAGATCTTCCGCGAGCACTCTGTCGATAGCTTGGGTTAATGTGACTAGCTCGGTATCTTGGGTTGCTTCAACTTGAGCTAAAAGTTGCTCAATTGCTTGATCGGGATGAAGCAATGCTGGTTGAGCGCAAGGATCTTGATTACTGGACATCAGAACTTCCTTAATGAATAGCTAAAATACTATCAACTGTATCTTGGTTGAAATAGGTCTTTGCTTTTTAATGGTGCTTAGTATGCCATGATGGCACAAGAGTTTTATGATCACACTTAAGGTTTTATATTTTATGTCGAAAAATAATGCCAAGACGGGTTGGTACTTGTACATTATTCGCTGTGCAAACTCACATTTATACACGGGTATCACCACGGATATTGCTCGTCGTTTTGCCGAGCATCAAGCCAGTGGTCCTAAAGCGGCTAAATATTTAAAAGGTAAAGGCCCGTTAACCTTAGTTTATCAAGAATCATTAACTGATCGAAGTGAAGCGTCAAAACGCGAGATTACTGTTAAAAAATATACTAGGCAGCAAAAATTATTGTTGATTGAACAGCATGCGTTAATCCACCCAACGGAACGATAAGTTGCCTATATTTATGACTTTTCTATATTGAAAAAGTTGGTCTGCAATTGTTTTACGACTAAACTGAATGATGGCATCACAATGGTGAATGGTGGCAGTACAATGGTTAAGTTGTTAATGAGTGTTGCGCTGATCATTTGTTGTTTTGCATTTCCTTTAGCCGCACAACAAGTACGCATTCAATCTGTTCAATCTTCAGAAAATATCACCTACCAATATTATTACGATTTGTTACAGCTAATATTAACCCAAACCGCTGACGATTATGGCTCGGCTGATATTGTTGTTATCAACACCCCATTGTCACAGTCTCGTGGTTTTAGTATGTTAAAAGCCGATTTGCTAGATGTCTTTTGGGCTGGCACCACGGTTGAGCGCGAGCGTAAGTTCCATGCAATTAAAATTCCTCTGGTTGGTGGCTTATTGGGTGCTAGAGTACCGGTAATTGTTCGTGATAGATTCGCGGAATTTGAAGCGATAAACACGCCAAGGCAACTGCAACAATTAGTCGCGTGCCAGGGGGCACAGTGGCCAGATTCGGATATTTTAGAATATAACGGTTATCTAGTTGAACGGGTGATTACCTTCCAGTTAATTTACAGCATGTTGAAACAGCAGCGCTGTGATTATTTTCCTCGTGGTTTAAATGAGGCTTATGCTGAGGTGAATACGAAAGGTAACGAAAGCTTGATGGTGTACGATAAACTCATATTACATTATCCATTACCGATGTATTTTTTTGTTAGTAATGACCACCCGCGCTTAGCGCAACGCATTACTCAAGGTTTAGAGGCACTCATTGCGACAGGTCAGCTACATGAGTTTATTGAGCAGCATGACACAACTCGAGATATGTTCCCGCTCAGTAAATATAACAACAGTCGTATTTTTGACTTAGCTAATCCACTGTTACCGCCACAAACACCTTTTCAAAACCAAGATTTATGGATTGATTTACCGCATCCCACAAAAAACGCCGCAGCACTTGTGGAGTGATACGGCGTTATTTAATTTCATCGTTTATACAGCGTTGAAGCTTATTTAGATGCTCGCAACACAGGGTACTTCATGTATTCGCTGTCGTAGTATGGGCTACGTTGGTAAAACCAGCGTAATCTTGCTTGGCTATCTTTCGCAAAATCAGGGTCTTTAAGCGCTTGATCAAACTCTGCCTGTAGAGCTGGATTGTCGAGTAACATTTTTGCCGCTAAAGGTTCCACTGCATAGTCTTCAATGTATTCTGTACGGGTGAAAATGGTATTAAACATGCCCCAATAAAACAATGAATCCTCAGCTTGAGGTTCAAGTAATAGCATTGCTAAGTCACCCAAAGGCTGGTCGGTTGGAATACGCATGCTACCTGCAGGAAGGTAGGCGTTTATTTTATGAATAGCCGTTGTTGCCGTTACCGTTTGATGACCTTCATAATCAGCGCTTGAGAATAATGGATCGCTAAATTGATATTGCTGCGCGGTTATCGAGGCTGGCTTATTCAGTCGTGTCATTCGAATACCATGTAAAGATAAACGCTCAATAACGTTTGTCCATTGTGGTGGAATATAATAAGCCACAGGACGAGTTACCGTGATATCAGCTTTTGTATTAGCCACAATTGGTAAGTTTTCATATAACTTAGGTTCACCAGTCCAGCGTACTACTTTGTCACCACTGATTGGGCTTTGCTCAACACGGTAATCAATCCCTTTAAAGTCTTTTCCTTCTGCTAAGGTTTCACTTTGCCAACTAATGGTTAACTCGCTTGGATTACGATATTTGTCTTCATTAATCGCAGACTTTAGCTTGGTGCTATTTTTTGCCACCGTTTTAAGGGTTTGCTCGAGTGTAATGTAAGTACCTAGAACGCGTTGCTTATAAGGTTTAAGGCTATGGTTTTCAATTAGGATCGTCGGTAAATGGCGAGCATCACCGTAACCATTGGAAAAGCGTGGGCTAGGGTTCCACAATGACAGGCCTTTAGTCATGTCAGTATTATCGTTAGCAAATACCAACTGGCCCGGAATGTGGCCTTGTTCGGTTAATGCATGTTCAACCGCGGGGCGGTAAATAGACTCTAACCATGTAAAAATACTTGGGCTATAGCCTTGTGCAACGTTGTAGCCAAAGGTGACATCGTATTGGTAGTCAATACCATCGGTCACATGGATATCAATATATAAGTCTGGCTGCCATATATTTATCGCTTGAATGAGGTGCTGCATTTCCAATGCATCAGCTTTAGCATAATCACGGTTTAAATTTAGATTGTTGGCCGTGGTGCGCCAGCCCATATTGACCGGTCCACGTTGATTGACCCGATTGAATTTGCTGCTACGTTCATGGGCATCGACACTGAAGATAGGAATAAACAGTAAATTAACGTTTTCAAGCAAATCGCGTTTGTTACGATGGCTGATATCACGTAGTAGCATCATGCCTGCATCTTTACCGTCAATTTCACCTGAATGAATACCTGCTTGCACTAATACCGTTGCTTTACCGTTATCACTTAATGCTTGTGCCGTTGACACCCCATCTTGTGACGCAACAATCATCCATATATCTCGTCCTTGGGGGCTTTTACCAATACTGACTTTTTGTAACACGTCGCTACTGTCGACGAGTTTGTCTAACCATTCCATGGTGTCGTGATAGTTTGGGCTGGAAACATAACCTTGTTGCTCAAAAGGGGTTGCCCATGGCTGATCTGCACTTAACAGTAACGTTTCACTGGCGCCTGACCAAGGGTGAATGGGTGGCAGTATGCTGTCGTTTTCGAGATGCGTTATTTGCTCTGCTGGTTCCTGAGGGGCAGTAGGCACAGCATTGTTAGCATAGGTGAAAGTGGAACAGATAAGTAACGGACTAACCATTAAACTAGCAAGCAAAAAGCGGCGCATGAATATCCCTGTGAATGGTGATGGTGTCGAAATACGGTAATGGCATCATAACACTGCCTATCAACAGTTTCAGTTGCTTTTACCCTTATAAATAAACTGGTTTTGTGCAGATAAAAAATCCCAACCGAAGTTGGGATTTTTAAATTACATCGCATTAAATAAAGCGTTGCGAATAATGAGGAGCTTGTTTATACGTTAGGGCCAGCATTTTTAATGGCTTCAGACACTTTATATTTTGCAAAGTTATCACTGAACTCTTGTGCTAGCTGCTGTGCATATTTGTCATACTCAGCTTTATCTGCCCAAGTGTTGACTGGGTTTAACAAAGCGGTATCAACACCCGATACACTAACAGGTACGTTTAAGTTCAGTTTATCGATATAAACGGTTTCAACATCTTTTAGCTCACCACTGACAATAGCATCCACAATGGCGCGAGTTGTCGGGATATCAAAACGTTTACCTACACCATGTGGACCACCGGTCCAGCCAGTGTTAACAAGGTAAACTTGGCTGCCAAACGACTCAATGCGTTTCATGAGTAGTTCAGCATACACTCCAGCTGGACGTGGGAAGAATGGTGCACCAAAACACGTCGAGAAGGTTGACTGAATTGCAGACGTAGAACCCATTTCTGTAGAGCCTACCTTCGCGGTGTAACCTGATAAGAAGTGATATGCAGCTTGTTCTTTGCTTAATACCGATACTGGCGGTAATACACCTGAGACATCACAAGTTAAGAAAACCACAGCATGAGGTTCTGCACCACGGTTATCTTCTTTACGTTGAGCAATGTGCTCTAAAGGATAAGCAGCACGGCCATTTTCGGTTAGGCTAGTATCTTTATAATCAGGCACTCGCTGTTCATCAAGCACCACGTTTTCGAGTACGGTACCGAAACGAATTGCATCCCAAATCACAGGTTCATTTTTTTGGCTCAGGTCGATACATTTTGCATAGCAACCGCCTTCGATATTAAATACGCCACCGGGTGCCCAGCCGTGCTCATCATCACCGATCAGGAAACGTTTTGGATCAGCAGAAAGCGTGGTTTTACCGGTACCCGATAGGCCGAAGAATAATGTGGTATCACCATCGTGGCCGACGTTGGCCGAACAATGCATGGGTAACACACCTTTAGCGGGTAATAAGAAGTTCTGTACCGAGAACATCGACTTCTTCATTTCACCTGCATATTTCAACCCTGCAAGCAGTACTTTTCGCTCGGCAAAGTTAAGAATAACAGCGGCTTCAGAGTTTGTACCATCACGTTCAGGTTCACATACGAACCCTGGCGCATTGATGATTTGCCAGGTGTCTTTGTTACCACTATTAAAGGTTTCTGGAGCGATAAATAAATTACGTGCAAACAATTGATGCCATGCGAACTCAGTGGTTACACGTACAGGAATATAATGTTCATCATCAGCACCAACTTCGAGTTCAGATGTAAACAACTCTTTGTCTGCAAGGTAGGCTTCTACCCGGCCCCATAACGCATCAAATTTGCCTGCATCAAACGGGCGGTTTACTTTGCCCCATTCAATGTCGGCTTCTGTATTTGCCTCTTTGACGATAAATCGGTCATTAGGTGAACGACCCGTTCTTTCTCCTGTCTTGGCCACTAAGGCACCATTTGCGGTCAGTTGACCTTCTCCACGAAGAAGCGCGATTTCTACTAGCTGTGCAGTCGTAGGGTTGAGGTGAACGCGGTTAGATACATCCGCCATAGTGTTGATCTCCATGTCTTTTAGGTCGTGTTTCGCTGTGAACTGCTATTGGGGGTTAGGTGTTCAAACTTAGCTTGTTATTATTTTTGCGCGATGGCTATAAGCTAATGTGGGGGATTGTAACGCAAGTTAATGCCGTGGTAACGAACAGTTTGGTAATTTTTTTGAAAGTTTTTGCTGTTTGATGTTTTGTTTAGACGGTTAAGACGTAAAAAAAGCGCGTTAAGCGCTTTTTTTGTAAGTTGTTACGTTTTCGGTAACGATATTGGTTACTGTTGTGACTGGCTGCTATGACTACCAGAATATAACGCTGCAATATCTATCGCATCAAAAGAGTACTTTGCTGTGCAATACTCACAATCCATCTCAATTTTCCCTTCTTCAGCTAGAATCTCTTCAACTTCAGTTTGGGGTAACGTTTTGATTGCTGCTGCACTGCGATCACGAGAACAGCTACATTTGAATGTAACATCAACAGGATCAAATAAGCGTACTTCTTCTTGATGATACAAGCGATGTAATACTTGTTCAGCATCAAGAGTGAATAACTCTTCTGCTTTAATGGTCGAGGTCAATGCTGAGAGATGTTCAAAGTCGTCATTATTACCAGATTTTGCTGGCAATACTTGCAACAACATTCCTGCAGCTTGTTTGCCGTTAGCAAATAACTGTATTTGGGTAGGTAACTGCTCTGATTGATTAAAATACTCTTCTAAGCAAGCAGCTAAGTTTACGTGGTCTAATGACACAATGCCTTGATAACGCTCACCCTCATCTGGAGTTAACGTAATGACCATGTAGCCTTTACCGAACATTTGTTGCAAGCTTGCATCGGCAGCAATATCGCCGTTCCAACGTGCAACACCACGTAATACTTGCTTATTGTTACCATTAATTACCGCTAAAGAAACCGGACCATCGCCCTGTAACTGTACGCTAATGTCACCACTGAACTTGATCGTCGCGGTAAGCAATGATGTCGCGGCCAATAACTCACCGATTAGAGCTTGTAATGCAACCGGATAAATATGTGCAGAAAGCACTTCTTGGTAACTGCTTTCTAATTGGACTATCTCGCCTCGCACATCGGCATTATCAAAAATGTAGCGATGTAAAATATCGTTGTTCATTTGTATTCTCTTACTTTTTGGGCGCCTAGTAATCTTTAAAGCGCATAATCTGTCGTCTTTGTTTTTTATCCGGTTTATGGTCTGGTGCCGGATTGTTCAAAATATTTAGCCGTCGGGCTTCAGCGTTTATAATCCGTTTGCTAATACTCTCAGGTGTTTCTTCGTATAGGGTTTGCGCCACATTAGCACTTTGTCTATGGCCAGATAATTGGAGGACAATAATCTCTTTATCATCATTACCTTGGCGAAGACGGATTTTTGCACCAGCTTCAGCATTCTTACTGGATTTAGTCCGTTGACCGTTGTAATGTACTTTACCGCCATTGATCATGTCTTTTGCGATAGCGCGGGTTTTATAAAATCGTGCCGCCCATAACCATTTATCGAGCCGAATAAAGCTTTTTTCGGGCTGATTTTGAGTCACATGACCTCCAAAACAGGGATGATTTCACAGACTGAGTAACCTAACTGCCATACAATGTGTGTATTATCGTAATAGAGGGCAATATTATGGCTCTTTTTATGAGCGCAAAGTTAGCATATTTGATGGAGATTCGCCAATCGATATGCTCTGGGGTTGTTGCTTTATCCTGTGTGGGTTAGCATGACCGCTACACATATATTTTCGCATTTTATTAACAATTAGAACAGAGACCTGTACCAAGTCGTATAGAGGGTCCAATAACATATGGATTTATTAGATAAACTGATCACCAACGCTGCAAAAATACCACATAAGCTATTGAGTATGATTGTATTTTGGCTTGGCTTGGTCATTGTGTTGCTACTCGCTGCACAGATCACATGGAAGTTGATGCCAGTATCATCGCAGTCTGCGATGTGGCAACCATCCCCCATATCAGCAGGCACTGCAAAGCGTATTGAGCTTGCCGGTGTACGTAACCTATTGCTTTTTGGTCGCTTAGACAATAATAGCAATAAACCCAAAGCTGAAGTCGTAGAGCAAATCACCGATGCGCCTAAAACAAACTTGTCTATTCAATTGACAGGGGTTGTTGCGTCTACCGAAGAAGCCCAAGGTTTAGCGGTTATTGAATCAAGTGGGCAACAAGAAACCTATAGCTTAGGCGATAAAATTAAAGGGACTTCAGCTTCTTTAAAAGAGGTTTATGCCGACCGTATTATTATTAGTAATAGTGGTCGTTATGAAACTTTAATGCTGGATGGCCTTAAATATACTACCCAAAGCGAAGCTAACTCCCAGTTGCAACAAGCCAAAGTAGGTCAACAGGTAACCCGAGTTGATCGTCGCGATAATCAACGTTTTTCTGAAGATCTGTCTAATTCTCGTGATGAGCTGTTAGCAGACCCAAGTAAAATTACAGACTTTTTAGCTATTTCACCGGTACGTAATGGTGATGAATTAGCGGGTTACCGTTTAAATCCTGGTAAAGATGTCGCGTTGTTTAAGCAAGCGGGTTTTCAAGCTAATGATTTAGCAAAATCAATAAATGGATTTGATCTGACCGATATGGGTCAGGCATTAGAAGTGATGGCACAACTGCCTGAGCTCACCGAAATGGCTGTCATGGTTGAGCGTGAAGGGCAGTTGGTCGAAATCATGTTTAGTTTGCCAGAATAATTTGGCGTTAGAGGATTGAGAAGAATGAATAATAAAGGGATCCGACATAACATTATTGCTGGAATGCTTATGGGCGCTGCAATGATAGCGGCACCGAGTGCTTGGTCGGAACAATATGCCGCCAATTTTAAAGGCACTGACATTCAAGAATTTATTAATATTGTCGGTAAAAACCTCAATAAAACCATTATTGTAGATCCAACAGTACGTGGCAAAATTAATGTCCGTAGTTACGATTTACTCAATGATGATCAATATTACCAATTCTTCCTTAACGTACTTCAAGTGTATGGTTATGCAGTGGTTGAAATGGAAAACCACGTCATTAAAGTCATTAAAGACAAAGACGCCAAAATGGCTTCTATTCGTGTTGCCGATGACAAGTCGCCTGGTGTTGGTGATGAAATGGTCACCCGAATTGTTCCTTTATACAATTCTGAAGCTAAACAACTTGCTCCATTACTTCGCCAGTTAAATGATAATGCTGGTGGCGGTAACGTTGTTAACTATGATCAATCAAACGTGTTAATGATTTCTGGTCGTGCAGCGGTAGTGAACAAGTTGGTAGAGATTGTTCGCCGAGTTGATAAGCAAGGCGACACCGACGTACAAGTCGTGGCCTTAGATTATGCCTCTGCAGGAGAAATTGTTCGCATAGTCGATACCTTATATCGATCAAGTGCTAATCAATCACAACTGCCTGGCCAAGCGCCTAAAGTGGTGGCTGATGAGCGCATGAATGCGGTTATTGTCAGTGGCGATGAAAAAAGCCGTCAACGAGTGATTGAGCTTATTAAACGTCTCGATGCTGAACAGGCGAGCACGGGTAACACCAAGGTACGTTATTTACGTTACGCCAAAGCTGAAGACTTGGTTGAAGTATTAACCGGGTTTGCACAAAACTTACAAGATAATAAAGAGGGTGCCAGTACTCAGCAAGGCAGCTCAAGTAAGCGCCGTAGTGATATCAATATTATGGCCCACAGCGATACTAACTCACTGGTGATTAGTGCCGAACCAGATCAACTGCGTACCATTGAAAGCGTCATTAATCAGCTCGATATTCGTCGTGCTCAAGTGCTCGTTGAAGCCATTATTGTTGAAATAGCGGAAGGCGATAACGTTGGTTTTGGAGTGCAATGGGGCAGTAAAGCCGGTGGCTTAACGCAGTTTAACAACATTGGGCCAACCATTGGGGAAGTCGGCGCTGGAGTCTGGGCGGCACGCGAAGAGGATGGCACTAGCGTGGCGACTATTGATGGTAATGGTAATGTGGTTACGACAACTAATCCAACTTCAGACGGTGACTATACCTTGATTGCCCAAGCATTGGGTAAAGTTAATGGTATGGCGTGGGGCGTGACCACAGGTAACTTTGCGGCGTTAATCCAAGCTGTGTCGAGTGATACAAATTCAAACGTACTAGCAACACCGTCTATTACCACACTAGATAACCAAGAAGCCTCGTTTATTGTCGGTGATGAAGTGCCGATTATTACCGGTTCAACCTCAAGTTCTAACAATGATAATCCATTCCAAACGGTAGAACGTAAGGAAGTCGGAGTTAAGCTCAAAGTGGTACCGCAAATCAACGAAGGTTCATCGGTTAAATTAACTATTGAACAAGAAGTGTCGGGTGTTAATGGTAACACTGGTGTCGACATCAGTTTCTCTACTCGTCGTTTAACGACCACGGTTATGGCAGATTCTGGCCAAATTGTAGTGCTGGGTGGATTAATTAACGAAGAAGTACAAGAAAGTATTCAAAAAGTCCCAATTCTTGGCGATATTCCTTTTATAGGTCATTTATTTAAGTCTTCTTCTAGTAAGAAAACGAAAAAGAATTTAATGATTTTCATTAAGCCCACCATTATCCGTGACGGTATGACAATGGAAGGGATTGCTGGTCGTAAATATAATTATTTCAGAGCATTACAGCTGGAACAACAAGCTCGTGGTATTAATTTAATGCCAAATACTCAAGTCCCAGTTCTTGAAGAATGGGATCAAGAGGCCTACTTGCCAGATGAAGTGAATGACATGCTTGATCGCTATAAAAGCGGCAAAGGGCTGAGCACCGATATACGTGATTCAGACCCAGCCTTGCGCACTATCGATGAAAACATGCAAAAGGACAAGGCTCAAAACAATGACTGATAGCGTGATGACAGAACCATTAGCCCAAGTATCTAGTGAAGTTGCCATGGAAGTTGTTGAAGGTGATGAGGTTTTTCATTCGACGAGTAAAGAGCGCTTGCCGTTTGCCTTCTCGCACCGCTTTCAATTAGTGTTAGCGAAAGAAAACGAGCAGCTTTGTCTTTTCTATACCGATAACACACCGCTGAGTGCCATGCTAGAGGTACGGCGTTACGCGGGTGTTGAGTTGCCGTTAATTAAGCTAGAAGTGGCTAAGTTTGAAGCTAAATTGACCCTGGCGTACCAAGCCAACTCTTCAGAAGCGCAACAGCTTATGGAAGATATTGGTAACGAAATGGACTTGTTTACTCTAGCTGAGGAGCTGCCACAAACAGAAGACTTGCTTGAGGGCGACGATGACGCGCCGATTATTAAATTAATTAATGCGCTGTTATCAGAAGCGATTAAAGAAGAAGCCTCAGACATTCACGTCGAGACCTATGAGAAACAACTCGTTGTTCGTTTCCGTATTGATGGCGTGTTGAAAGAAGTATTAAAGCCAAATCGTAAATTGTCGTCTTTGTTAGTGTCGCGTATTAAAGTGATGGCACGTTTAGACATTGCCGAAAAACGCCTGCCACAAGATGGCCGTATTTCATTGCGTATTGCGGGTCGTGCTGTCGATGTTCGAGTATCAACTATGCCATCTAGTCATGGTGAGCGTGTGGTAATGCGTTTATTGGACAAAAATACCGGCAACTTAGACTTACAACAACTGGGTATGACACCAGGCATTCGTGAAAAATTCGATGAATTAATTCGTAAGCCACACGGCATTATTCTTGTTACCGGGCCTACTGGTTCTGGTAAAAGTACCACCTTGTACGCTGGGTTAACGGAAATCAATTCTAAAGATACCAATATTTTAACCGTTGAAGATCCTATTGAGTATGAGTTAGAGGGCGTTGGACAAACTCAGGTAAACACTAAAGTCGACATGACTTTTGCTCGAGGATTACGCGCAATTTTACGTCAAGATCCCGATGTAGTCATGATTGGTGAAATTCGTGATTTAGAAACGGCGCAAATTGCAGTTCAAGCATCATTAACGGGTCACTTAGTTATTTCAACCTTGCATACCAATACCGCATCTGGGGCAATTACCCGTCTGCAAGACATGGGTGTCGAACCCTTTTTAGTGTCATCAAGTTTGCTTGGCGTGCTTGCACAACGTTTAATTCGAACATTATGCCCACAGTGTAAAGAAGCACATGAGCCTGATGAGCGTGAACGCGAGTTACTGGGTATTACTGCAAACGACACTCGTATCATTTACCGCGCAAAAGGTTGTAAGGCCTGTGGTCAAAATGGTTATCGTGGTCGAACGGGTATTCATGAGTTACTTATCGTTGATGACAATGTCCGTGAGTTAATTCATGGCGGCAGGGGCGAATTAGCCATTGAAAAATATGTGCGTAAATCGATTCCAAGTATTCGCCATGACGGCATGAGTAAAGTACTCGCTGGTGTGACAACGCTAGAAGAAGTATTACGCGTTACACGCGAGGAGTAATCAATGGCGGCGTTTGAATACAAAGCCCTTGATAGCAAAGGCAAGCAACAAAAAGGTGTGATCGAAGCAGATACCGCACGACATGCAAGAAGCCAGCTGCGTGAGCAGCGCCTTATGCCGCTGGAACTTCAGCCTGTTAGTGAAAAAGAAGCACGTTCACAGCGTGGCGGTTTTAATTTAGCAAACCTATTTAAAAAGCGTATTTCCGTTGCCGAACTGGCATTGATCACACGCCAAATCGCAACATTAGTGGCCGCAGGCTTACCGATTGAAGAAGCGTTAAAAGCCGTGGGGCAACAGTCTGAGAAAGATCGCTTAGGTAGCATGATTATGGCGGTGCGTTCTCGGGTGGTTGAAGGTTACAGCTTAGCTGACTCAATGGCCGAATTTCCGCATGTGTTTGATGACTTATACCGCGCGATGGTAGCGTCGGGTGAGAAATCAGGCCATTTAGAAGTAGTGCTTAATCGACTTGCCGATTACACAGAGCGTCGTCAGCAACTCAAATCCAAGCTTACTCAAGCAATGATTTACCCTATTGTATTAACCGTGGTCGCTATTGGTGTTATTGCCGTGTTATTGGCAGCTGTGGTGCCAAAGGTTGTTGGGCAGTTTGAGCACATGGGCCAAGAATTACCCGGCACAACTCAGTTTTTGATTCTTGCCTCAGATTTTGTACAACATTGGGGGGTTGTGGTCGTACTGCTTATTTTTGCTGCTATGGTGATGTTCCAGCGGCTGCTGACCAATCCGATTATGCGGATGAAATATGATACAGCTCTTTTGCAAATGCCCGTAATTGGCAAAGTCAGTAAAGGGCTTAATACCGCCCGATTTGCGCGAACATTAAGTATTTTGTCAGCCAGCTCGGTCCCATTACTTGATGGGATGCGAATTGCCAGCGAAGTTTTGCAAAATGTTAAGGTGCGCGCTGCTGTTGATGAGGCTACGGCGCGAGTCCGTGAGGGAACTAGTTTAGGCACGGCGTTGACTAATACTAAGTTATTCCCTGCAATGATGTTGTATATGATTGCATCGGGTGAAAAAAGTGGCCAGCTTGAAAACATGTTAGAACGTGCAGCAGACAACCAAGACCGAGAGTTCGAGTCGAACGTTAATATTGCATTGGGAGTATTTGAACCTATGCTAGTCGTGAGTATGGCATCGGTTGTATTATTTATTGTAATGGCCATTTTACAGCCTATTTTAGAGTTAAATAACTTAATCAGCGGCTAGTTTTGAAGTTGTGTATCTTGGTGGGATAACCGTATACCAAGATTAATACTTAATTTTACGCACGAATATATAGACAGTTTTTAGAGGAAGTAATTAATGCAACATAATAATAAACAACGTGGTTTCACCTTACTCGAAGTAATGGTGGTGATTGTTATTTTAGGTATTTTAGCGTCAATGGTTGTGCCCAATCTGATGGGTAACAAAGATAAAGCCGATCAACAAAAAGCGGTATCAGATATTGTGGCATTAGAAAATGCATTGGATATGTATAAGTTAGATAACAGTATTTATCCAACCACAGAACAAGGTCTCGATGCGTTGGTGCAAAAACCTACCTCGTCACCAGAGCCGCGTAATTTCCGTGAAGGTGGGTATGTTAAACGTTTACCACAAGATCCATGGCGCAGTGACTATTTATTATTAAGCCCTGGTGAAAATGGCAAAATTGACATCTTCAGCGCAGGACCAGATGGACAACCAGGTTCTGAAGATGATATCGGAAGCTGGAATTTACAAGATTTCCAATAAGATGATTCATCATCGTCAAGCCGGTTTCACTTTATTAGAGGTGTTAATTGTGGCATTGCTAATGGGTTTGGTTGCCTCTGCGGTAACCATGTCTATTAGTGTTGCTGGGCCGGAACAAATGCTCAAAAAACAGGCGCAACGTTTTATGACTGCAACTGAGATGGTGCTTGATGAAAGCGTATTAAGCGGCCAGTTTATTGGCATTGTGATTGACGAAGATCAATATCAGTTTGTGTTTTATAAAGAAGGTAAATGGATGCCTGTTGATCAAGACCGGCTATTATCGGCCAAAAAAATGGATGCCGGTATTACCTTAGATATTGTGATCGATGGCATGCCATTAGTTCAAGAAGACGAGCAAAATGAGTCTTGGTTTGATGAACCTTTTATCGACGAAGAGAGCGAAGAAAAAAAAAAGAAACATCCTGAACCGCAAATTTTATTGTTTCCCAGCGGAGAGATGACTCCCTTTGAACTGGGTTTTAATACGATCAATGATGACCGTCAGCCTGTCAATGTGCTGGTTGTGGGTGACGCGTTAGGTCGCTTAACATTAGGGCGTATAGATGAATAAACTCACATCATATCGACGCCCTCAATACTGGAAAGTTAACAGCTCAACTATTAAAAGCTTACGCGGTAAGAATCGTGGTATGACCTTACTTGAAGTTATCGTTGCTTTAGCGGTGTTTTCCATTGCTGCGGTATCGGTGACCAAAAGTTTGGGCGAACAAATGGCGAACATGCCCATTTTAGAAGAACGAACGTTAGCGCAATGGGTAGCCAGTAATCAAATGGTCGACGTGCGTTTACCTGGTACCTTTCCTGATATAGGCCAAAAAACGGGTCAGTCAGAGCTCGCAGGTCGTGAATGGTATTGGCGCCAAGAAGTGATTAAAACCACCGATGATAAATTTAGAATGATCCGTATTAGCGTCAGTGACGACGACAAATTTAAACGCGTAGTGGCTCAGGTAAGCAGTTATGTCCATAACAAAGCCTAGGCATTTTAGCGGCTTTACCTTACTCGAAATGCTTATCGCGATTGCGATTTTTGCCATGCTGGGTATCGCGGCAAACTCAGTATTGTCGACGGTAATGAAAAATGATGAAGTGACCAAAGAGTTTGCTACTCGGCTTAAGTCATTACAGCAAGGTTTTGGTGCGTTAGAGCGTGATTTGGGCCAAATGGTGGCGCGTAGCCCTAGATTATTTGAAGGTGATCGTGGCAGCCGTTTTTTTCAGGCTGGCGATAATATTCTCGACTCAGAAACCGAAGCACTGGTATTTTACCGTTTGGGCTGGTTAAACCCAGATGGCATGTTACCTAGAGGAAGTCTGCAATCGGTTGCTTATGTGGTTCAAAATGGCCGCTTTGAGCGTTGGTATTATCCTTATCCTGAACCTGTATCAGGTGCTGAGCCATTAAAAAGCGTGGTTATTGACCATGTACTGTCAGTTGAGTATTCGTTTTATATGGATGATAAATGGCAGAAGCAAGTTGATGGAACCGTGATGCCAAAAGGGATTGCGATGGAAATAGAATTAGAAGGTTTGGGTAAAATTCAACGTCGTTTTTTACTGCCTAAAGGTGCACCAGCAACTAAGTCTGACAACGATAGTGGTAACAATCGTAACGGTTCAAATAGTAAAGATGAAAATGATATCGCAGCCGATGATGGGAAATCCTCATAATGGGCGGCCAAAAGCAACGCGGGGTTGCATTAATAGTAGTGATGCTAATTGTTGCTATGGTGGTGATTATCGCCACCAACATTAGTAGTCGTAATCAGCTGTCAATGCGCCGAACGCTTAATCTAGCACAATACGATCAGGCTTATTGGTATGCCCTTTCTGCTGAAGAGCTGGCGATGAAAGTGCTCAAGCAAGATTTTGAAGATTCAGAAGGAACGGTACATTTACAACAGTATTGGGCCTTGGCCAATGTGGCATTTCCGGCTGAATACGGTGAAATTGTCGGTGAAATACAAGATATGCGGGCATGCTTTAATGTTAATGCCGTTGGTCAGGCATCGGAAAAAAACAAAAATGGTCAGCCCGAAATGACCGTTGCAGCCATACAGTTTCAATCGTTACTGATCAGCTTAGGGGTTGATGAGTTTGGCGCAGAGCAATTAACGTCAACCCTTAAAGATTATATCGATGAAGACACGTTATCTGGCCCATATGGTGCTGAAGATGCCGAATATGAATCGCGTAATGTGCCATATCGTGCAGCCAATACCTTAATGCAGCATCGCAGTGAGTTACGTGCAGTGTTAGGATTCAGCCAAGATGTTTACCTGAATCTTTTACCTTATGTATGTGCAATACCTGGTGAAGACAGCCAATTATTAAATGTAAATACCATTAAGGTTGAGCAAGCTGCTTTACTGGCAGCAATGCTAGAAAATAAAATATCAGTCAGCGAGGCTGAAAATATTATTAACAATCGTCCAGCTGATGGATATGAAAAGATTGAAGAGTTTTGGGAAGGATCGTCACTTAGTGGCATAAAATCCGAAGCGAATGTAAAGTCGAGTTTTGTGGTTGATAGCCAGTACTTTTTATTGAAAGCTGGCGCCAAAGTCGATACAGCAATATTTCGAATGGAAAGTGTCCTGAAGCGTAATGGTAAAGATTTAGATGTGCTCACCCGTCAGTATGGTGGCCAACAATAATAACAAATTCATTGCGTAACAATACGTATTGAGATCGGTGGAGAATAAACAGTGTCTGAACGGCTATTTATCCGGTTAGGAAAATCATCAGAACACCCATGTTCGTGGCTTGTATGGTCAGAACAAGAGCAAGAGATCATCGCTTCTGGTGAATTATCTGATGCCGCCAGTCTCAGCACTTTAGCTGAGCGTGCGGGTAATCGTCCTGTTGATGTACTTGTGCCTGCGGCCAACATGACATTGACACAAATTATGTTGCCCGAAAAAGGTCAACGCCAAGCATTAAAGGCGTTGCCATACATGTTAGAGGAATCATTAGCGACGAATGTAGACAATATGCATTTTGTTGTTGGGCCTCGTGAAGGTGAACAGCTTAATGTGGCTGCGGTGGCGCATGAGCAAATGCAAATATGGCTTGAATGGCTCCATCATGCAGGCTTAAAAGTAAAACGTATCGTGCCAGATTGTTTAGCGTTGCCGTTAGAGCAATGTCGTTGGGCAGCAATGAGTGTTGGTAGCGAGTATTTAATCCGAACGTCTGAAGGTGGCGGTGTTAGCGTGCCTAAAGCATGGTCTGCATTTGCACTGCCAAAGCTATTAATAGCTGCAAAACCTAATGATAATGAATCGATTAGTGTTGCAAGCTACAGTGACGATATTGTATTTGAAGGTGTGGAGATTAATAACAAGCCACTCGATTTACCAATGATGGTACTAGCAAAAGGCATTTTGAACGCCCCAATCAATTTACTAAGTGGCATTTATAAACCTAAGCATGAATACAGTAAACAGTTACTCACCTGGAAAAACGCGGCGATTGTAGTGATGATTGCGATTGTTTTAGCCTTAGCGAATAAAGGCATCGCCATCCATCAACTGAATAATCAGACCACAGAGCTGCAAGCTCAAAGCGAAATGATTTTTAAACAAGCTGTACCGGGTGTAAACCGTATTGTTAATATGCGCTCACAAATGGGCAGTGAATTACGCAGCATGCAAGGCCAAGGTGGCGGTGCAGTATTTTTTGAAATGTTAGATGGTTTAAAGCCAGCATTTAGTAAGGTGCCAGAACTTAAACCGAACACTTTGCGTTACGAAGCCAATCGTAATGAGCTACGAATGCAAGTCACAGCAAAAACGTACGGCCAAATAGATACATTTAAAGAGCTTGTTAGCAAAGACTACCTCCTCGAAGGTGGTGCCATGAATAGTAGCGAAGAAAGCGTTACCAGTACGCTGACGTTAAGGAATAAATAACATGGAAAACATGCGTAGTTGGTGGCAAGGTTTAGCCATTAGAGAACAACAACTTGTTGGTTTTTGTGCCGCAGTATTGGCAATTGGCATTATGTATTGGGGCATTTGGACACCCATTTCGAATGCTCAAGATACCGCCGAACGTGATAACAGCGCAGCGCAACAAACGTTAAATTATGTTAAACAAACCGCCAATAAAATAGCGGGTCTGAAACAAGCGGGTGCGCAAGCTAAAGTCCGTGGCAGTTTAAGTTCTGTGGTAAATCAAACGGCCGGACAATATAAATTAGATATCACCCGTATGCAGCCGCAAGGCGATAAAATTCAGCTATGGATGGATGACGTGCCATTTGATGCGTTACTGGGTTACTTACATGACTTAGTAGAGCAAAAGGGCTTAACGTTAGACAGCGTAGATCTAACCGAATCAGACGTTGCTGGCTTTGTAAAAGTAAGACGTATTCAGCTTTCTCAGTAAGGATTTTTTGTGAGCTTATTTTCAAAAATAGTCATTGGCGTCATTATTTACCTCGCGTTTTTATTGGTTTATTTACCTGCGAACTGGTTAGTCAGTATCGCTCCGTTACCTAATAATGTGGTTATTACAGGTGCCGAAGGTACGCTTTGGCAAGGAAAGGCGGCGTTAATCACCATTGAACAACGCCAAATAGAAAACGTTAGTTGGCAGTTAAGTCCGTGGGGATTACTGCTTGGTAAAGCCGATATTGATTTTAATATTGGTAATCGAGCTACGGCTGTTAGTGGCAAAGGTAGTGTGAGTTGGTCGTTATCTGGGTTGAGTGCGAAAAATATTCGACTTGATCTACCCGATAGTTTTTTATTAGCGGGCGCCCGTTTACCTTTTAAAACCCAAATTGATGGCGATGTGAGTTTAATGGTTGCAGTACTAGAGCAAGGTAAACCATGGTGCGAACAATTAAACGGAAAATTATTTTTAAATAACACCAATGTTAAAAATCAATATGGTGTGTACCCTTTAGGTAACATTGCATTGGGGCTCAGTTGTCTTGATGGTCAATTACAAATTGCCACTGATGAAACCCAAAACGTATTAGGCTTAACGGGAACCGCTATTCTAGGCGAGTCAAACTTGGTTAAAGTAAGTGCTAAAATTAAACCGACCGATGCCCAACCTAAAGATTTACGCGATTCGTTATCCTTTTTAGGCCGACAAGACAGCCAAGGGTATTACCCTATCAACTATCAAGGCGTTGTGCCTGGCTTGTAAAATC
The DNA here is from genome assembly GCF_014164215.1 of Shewanella sp. SG44-2. Lineage (NCBI taxonomy): Bacteria > Pseudomonadati > Pseudomonadota > Gammaproteobacteria > Alteromonadales > Shewanellaceae > Shewanella > Shewanella sp. SG44-2. The sequence continues at coordinate 12,396 of NZ_JACJEU010000015.1, read as the reverse complement.
GGTTGATACTTGAATAACTAATGCCTTGATATCACTATCAAGGCATTTTTATATCGGCAATAATTTATCGAATAACCTTATCAACTACTTTATTAACTATGTTCAGACATCAACCGCTATTTAACGATCATTCACTACTTGAGTCGTTTTTATAGCGACATCGTTTATACCGATTTAAGTGCCAGTGATAGCGGCTGGTAATCAGTAATCGCTGGGAAGTCGGCAAATTCAATATGAGGTTTCTGGCTATCTGGATTTTTAATCCCGAGTTGATAACCTATACCTGCCTTTTTCGATGCCGCTAATATCACTTCGCTGTCATCAATAAATAAACACCGTGACGGATCCAAGTTGAACTTAGTCAGTGCATACTGCCAAAATTGCGGATGTTCTTTGGGATAACCACTTTCATGGCTCGATAACATTTTATCTAAACCGTGGCCTAAATTGGTATGAGTTAGCTTAAGCGCTAAGCTTTGAGGGTGAGCATTGGTAAACAAAATGCGTTGTTTGCTTGCCCCAGCTAATGCTTGTAAAAAGGGCATACTGTCTTGGCGTAGTTTAATTCTATCTGCCGACGCATGGTGCAATGCTAAAATATCGAGTTGTAAATAGCGTTGCCAGTAATCAAGGCAATACCAATCTAAGGTGCCAACCACATCGTAATAAGCTTGTCTGACAAGTGTATTGGCTTCATCCAAGCTTATTTGGCGTTGCATACTTAATTGTTGCGGTACAAGATGTAACCAAAAGTGGTTATCAAAATGCAGATCAAGCAAGGTACCATCCATGTCGAGAAGCACCGTATCTATTTTATACCAAGGAAACATGTAAATTCCGGTTGTAGAATATACCTAGAATAGTAAGATTGTACCCTGTATATATTAATTCGTCACATGAGGCTTCAATGACACAGCGGCATAAAAAGCCGGAAATCCTGCATACTGAAATTGTTGCCAAAAGCAGACTGTTTCAAATCGAGCAGGTACACCTTAAGTTTTCTAATGGCGTAGAGCGTCAATATGAAAGAATGAAGGGCGGTAGCAGAGGTGCTGTGATGATTGTGCCTATTCATCAAGGTAATTTACTATTAGCTAGTGAATACGCAGCCGGCACTGATAATTATGAGCTCGGTTTTCCTAAAGGGTTGATAGACCCTGGCGAAACAGCAGTTGAAGCCGCTAATCGTGAGCTCCAAGAAGAAATTGGTTTTGGCAGTTATCAATTGACTCATCTAAAAGAGTTATCACTTGCGCCAGGCTACTTTTCCAGCAAAATGCATATTTTTGTCGCTGAAAAACTGTACCCTAGCCGTTTAGAAGGGGATGAGCCTGAGCCAATAGACGTGATCCCTTGGCCATTATCGGATTGGCAGTTATTACTCGAGAATGTTGATTTTTCAGAATCTCGTAGTGTTAGTGCGCTTTTTTTAACTCAGCAATATCTCAATACACCAACAGATAATCTTACAAATGAAGTCAACGGCGTAAAATAGATTATTCACTAGTGGTATTGAGTTAGTCATTAAACAGCAACATCGAATAGGCAATAGCCTTATTTATTGGTGTCCTTGTGAGGTCATCTTTATCGAATCCAGCAATTGGAGTAATAATGAAGCCAGAAGATGTAATTGAGCAAGTTATAGACATCGCAACGGAAGCTGGGCAAAAAATTCGTGATATTTACCTTAAAGGTAACTTCAAGCGCGAAATTAAGTCCGACAATACTCCTGTCACGTCTGCCGATTTAGCCGCGCACGATATTATTTGCCGCCAGTTAGCGGAGCTAACGCCTGATATTCCTATTTTAAGTGAGGAAGCTGCAGATATTCCATTAAGTGTCCGTGAAACATGGAAACGCTATTGGTTAGTTGATCCATTAGATGGCACGGGTGAGTTTATTGCGGGTAGTGGTGATTTTTCTGTGATTATTGCCTTAGTTGAACATAACCGTCCTATTATGGGAGTGGTTTATGTGCCGATGACTAAGGTGTGTTATTACGCAATAGCCGGGCTAGGTGCTTATAAGCGTGATGGTAAGAACGAGATACGTATCACCAGTAAACAATTAACCGGTGATGAACCAGAGAATTTACGTTTAGCGGTCAGTCGTCGTCAAGATCCGCAATCAGTTTTAAAGTTACTCAACAAACCTAATCATTGTGAGTTAGTGGTGATGGGTGGTGCAGCATTAAAAAGTTGTTTAGTGGCCGAAGGACGTGCTGATTGCTATGTACGCTTAGGACCTACTGGGGAATGGGATACCGGTGCTGCGCAGATCATTATTGAAGAAGCAGGCGGTGCACTGATTGATATTAATTTACAGCCTATGACCTACAATGAGCGTGAAACACTCGAAAACCCAAATTTTATTGTTGTAGGCAGTGCAAATCTCCCGTGGGATATATTGTTAACTAATTAGTTTGTTTATATTTTCAATGAAGATTAATTGATTTTTTGATGTGTTGTTTTTTTAAACATAGGTCAATTTATTAATCATATACTTGGCAACGACATTAAACACGTGATGTAAGTCGTGATGGCTGTGTGCGGTACCAATGAGCCTTGAGCAACTGTTGCCTGATTCATGTTGATTTGAATACTGTATCTGACAAGTTACATATAAAAATGCCCTCATCACGAGGGCATTTTTGTGAAATGACTTATGACTTATGTTTATCTAACCATTGATGTATAGCTTGTCTGTCGCCTTGAAAGATAACTCTGTCCTGTTTCTTTTCAAGTTGATACAGATACATCGGGTCATAATAAATATCGAGTAACAGATTTATCCAGTCTAAATGCTTACTGGTATCATTTTGGCTTTGTTGTACGCTTAGCGCATTATCAACTAAGTCCTGCAATTCTTGATGTTGCTTACCACCTAAGCGTTTACGAATGCCCAATAAGCTTTGAGCCAAATAAGCTTTAAATGCATCGAAACCCGCTTGCTCACCTAATCCAGATACATAATCAGCCAGTTTTTGCTCAACATAGTCATTTAATAAACGCGGTAAACGCGCGTCTAATGGCTCGTCGAGTACGATAATATCAGCTTCTTGCATGGCGCTGTAAAAATGCTTTGGCAGGGCTGAACGACCAATTAGCATACTTTCATCTTCTAACAGCAAATGGTTATGTTGCTGTTGTTGATGCTGCAGCAATGCCACGGCTAAATTATTTTCGAAGTTGATTTGACTGGGTTGCGGATCGATATTTTTGCCAAAGCTTGACCCTTTATGGTTGGCAAGGCCTTCAAGGTCGACAGACTCATCTCGCTGATGGATAACTTCCGTTTTACCACTACCTGTTATGCCACTTAAAATCAGCACTTTAGATTGGCTTGGCGCTTGCTCGATAGTATTAATTAAAAAACTACGTATGGCTTTATAACCCCCATCAATATAAGGGATGTCCATGCCTGATTCTTTAATCCATTGCTGTGATAGCTTTGAGCGCAAACCGCCACGAAAACAATATAAATAGCTGTCAGGATGTTGTGACAATTGAGCAAGCCAAGCATCTATACGTTGCTGTTTAATTTTACCTTTCACCAGCTCATGACCTAATGCTATAGCAGCCTCTTGGCCACGTCTTTTATAGCATGTGCCCACTTTTTCGCGTTCACCATCTTGCATTAATGGTAAATTAATCGAGTGGCCAAAAGCACCTTTAATGAATTCGATAGGCGCTCTTACGTCAATTAATGGACGGTTTTCTAATAGAAGTCTGCCATATTCTGAGCTGGGGATGACCTCGCTCATTAGTTTAATTCCACAAGGATATCGTGTCCGTCAGCGCGTGGCTCATAAGTATTGAGCATACCGATACAAATAGCGTCAATTCCATTGGCTTCTAATAGTGTTTTAAGTTCCTGTTCAGCCTCTGCACTCACGGCAACTAATAGTCCTCCACTGGTTTGTGGATCGCAAATAATCGCTTTCTGGTCATCTGTTAATGGCGGCAAATGTTCGCTATAACTGTCAAAATTGCGATGGGTACCGCCTGGAATACAACCTTGAGCGAGGTAATCACTGACTTTAGGGAGTAAAGGGACTTGGGATAAAACGATATTAGCTTTAAGTTGTGCACCTTGGCAGACTTCAATTAAGTGACCTGCCAGTCCAAATCCTGTTACGTCCGTTAATGCATTAACCCCAGTGATTTTAGCGATATCAATACCTATCGTGTTGAGCTGACACATCGCATTTGGGGCAATTTGACTGTCTTCATCACGCAGCTTTTTCTGTTTCTGTGCTGTAGTCAGAATGCCAATACCAATTGGTTTGGTGAGATATAGACGATCATTCGCTTTGGCAGTGTTGTTCTGTTTTACTCGCTCAAGCGGGATTTGCCCTGTAACCGCTAAACCAAAAATAGGTTCAGGAGCATCAATACTGTGACCTCCAGCCAACATAATACCTGCATCGGCACAAGCTTGGCGTCCGCCATCAACCACTTGCTGTGCCACTTCTGGTGGCAATACATTAACCGGCCAGCCTAAAATGGCAATAGCCATAATTGGCGTGCCGCCCATGGCATAGATATCGCTGATGGCATTGGTTGCGGCAATTCTTCCAAAGGTAAATGGATCATCTACAATGGGCATAAAGAAGTCGGTGGTACTGATAATGCCGGTTTGCTCATTGAGTTTATAAACTGCAGCATCGTCACGGGTTTGATTACCGACTAATAAATTGGGGTCAGTAAATACTGGAAGTTGTGACGCAAGAATGGTGCTTAAGACTTTAGGAGAGATCTTACAGCCGCAGCCTGCGCCATGGCTATATTCGGTTAGTTTTATATCGGTATGAGGCATGGTTATGTTTCTGTCGCTGGCTTATTGATGAGCAATTATAATGTTTCTCAAGGATTATTTCTTGGTTATTCGCGGTTTATCAAACCTAGTCGTGTATTTTTAATTAAAAAAATAATTATTATGAACATTGTTTTTTATTTTGTTTGCTGTTAATTTATCAACTTAATAAGGTGCATATCATTTTTAGGTTGGTATTGTGGCGAGACGAAAAGAGCATACGCATGAGCAGATCCGCCATATGGCTATTAGTGCAGTGGTTGAGCATTTACAATGCCATGGCGTCGATAACTTAAGTTTACGAAAAGTTGCAACCACCATTGGTTACGTGCCAAGCACGTTAATTAATATTTTTGGTAGTTACCAATACTTATTACTCGCGGTATCTGAGCAAACATTGTTACAGCTTGCTGCGCAGTTACAGTTAATTAAACCGACCACGCCAAAACAAACAATTGAGCAAATGGCAATCGTTTATAGTCAGTTTGCTTTAGCGAATCGACGCTGTTTCCGATTGGTATTTGAATTATCAATGGCGGGTGACCAGCCTTTACCTGTGGCTCACCTCGGGCTGATTAAATCATTATTTTCTGACGTTGAGTCTCAGCTAGGTCAATACTTTCCTCTTGCATGTGAGCAAGAGATTGAAACGATGAGCCGCGTACTTTGGGGTGGGATACATGGGTTAACGTGTTTGTCATTGGATGGAAAGCTATTTGAGACACAATCCTGTTTACAAGACATGTTGACGAGTCATGTAAGCAGTTATATTGATGGAATGAGCATAAAAAGGAATTCAAATGCTGCTAACTAAACGATTTTTCCCCTATTTTGCGACCTTATGCCTAGGTGCGCTTAATGACAACTTTTATAAAAATGTGTTGCTCTTGTTAGTGACGTACAGCCAATTAAATGCATTACCGATTGACGTTAACTTGTTTGTTAATTTGGCTGCTGGCGTATTCATTTTACCTTTTTTCTTGTTTTCTGCTCATGCTGGTATCGTGGCTGACAATATGAATAAGGCAAAATTGATTCGACGGTTAAAGTTGTTAGAGCTGATTATCATTTCGACAGCGGCTATCGCGATTATCAGTCAGAGTTATATGGTGATGTTGCTGCTGCTATTTTTAACGGGTAGTCAGTCTGCATACTTTGGTCCTGTAAAATACTCACTATTACCTCAAGCCCTAAGCGAAGCTGAGTTAGTGAAAGGGAATGCTCTGGTTGAAATGGGCACTTTTTTGTCGATTCTTGTCGGTACCCTAAGCGCCGGTTTGGTGGTGTCTAATGAAAATGGTTTAACGTGGGCTGCAATCATTGTCTGTGTGTTGGCTATTTGTGGTTATCTTGCCAGCCGTGCGATTCCTTCATTGCCTGCCCAAGGTCATTTAAACCCTAGTAAATTTTCGTTATTTTCTGGCACTTGGCGTTGTATTAATAAAGCGCGACAAACCAAGACTATTTGGATGGCCATTCTCGCCATTAGCTGGTTTTGGTTCTTAGGGGCCACCTATTTGACTCAATTTCCAAATTTTGCCAAATTACATTTACATGCCGATGCTACGGTAGTGTCATTGTTACTGGCGTTATTTTCTGTCGGTATTGTGGTTGGGTCGTACGTGTGTGAGCGTTTTTCATTTGGGCATGTTGAGTTAGGCTTATTACCATTTGGGGTCTTGGGCTTAAGCGTATTTAGTTTTGACATGATAGCGGCTATTCCGCTAGAGCTTGTTGAGCCAGGTTTTGTGTATAGCTTCGAGTCATTTATCGCTAACGCGCAGCATTATCGTGTGATGATCGATTTGTTTCTTGTCGGCCTAAGTGGCGGGATATTCATTGTGCCACTGTATGCGTTTATTCAAACTCGTGCAGAAAAACAAGAATGTGCTCAAGCTATTGCGGCGAATAACATCATTAATGCCTTCTTTATGGTGGGCTCTGCAGTATTATCGATAGTGTTGCTTGGGGTATTTCAGTGGAGTATCCCTGAATTATTTATGCTTGTCGGCGTGCTTAATTTGGTTGTGCTGTTATATGTTTACTCGCAAGTGCCAGAGTTTACCCAACGCTTTATCAGTTATTTGCTGAGCCATGTTATGTATAGGGTGAATGTACGAGGTAGAGAACATATTCCGGCACAAGGGGCAGGAATTATTGTCAGTAATCATGTGAGTTACGTTGATGCGTTAGTCATTATGGGCGCATCGACTCGACCTATTCGGTTTGTAATGGATAAGTCGATTAGCGAAATTCCATTATTAAAGTATTTGTTTCGGCACGCTGGCGTTATCCCAATCTGTTCACCTAAAAAGTGTGAGTCGACATATCTAAATGCATTTGAACAGATACACCAAGCATTAGCTAACGATGAGTTAGTGTGTATTTTTCCGGAAGGGAAGTTAACTCCAGACGGTGAAATTGGTGAGTTTAGACCTGGCATTGATAAAATTTTACAACGGGATCCTGTGACGGTAATACCGTTAGCGTTAACAGGGTTATGGGGATCTTACTTTAGCCATAAAGGTGGGCATGCACTGACCACTTTTCCTAAACGTTTCTGGTCTAAAGTATCGGTGAGTATTGCACCTTCAGTTGACGGAGCTACGACCAATTGCAAAGCGTTACAGCAGCAGGTGACTCAGCAATTTAATTAGCACATGATGTACTAGTGAAGCTGCTCAAAACAAAAAAGGTCACGTGCGTACGTGACCTTTTAAATGGTTAGGCATTAGCTTTACTGGGCGTAGGCAGCTGTGAGGCTTTTCCAATTTCGTTGTTGTTCAAGAAACTGATTACGTAATAATTGCACTTGTTGCTTCAGATTGTGATCTGTAAGTTGCTTACGCTTCGCCTCTAACAAACTCTTTTTGGCTTGATAATAGTCAACTAAGTGTTGCTTCATCAGCTCATACTCTGCTTGAAACTTTTCTATAATTTCATCGCAGTTAGGTAAGTGAGCAACCTGATTCTGAGCTTGTAAAAGTTGCATCTGCAAACGTGCACTTTCAATACGCTCTTGTGGCACTTTACGTAAATCACTCGCTAAACCAAACCAGTTCATAAGCTTGATTAACCATTTGGTTGGATCGTAGTCCCACCATTTGATGCCATTGCGATAATCATTTTCAAAAATATGATGGAAGTTGTGATACCCCTCACCGTATGTAAGTAACGCTAAAAATGCATTATCTCGGGCTGAGTTTTTATCTGTGTACGGTTGTTTACCCCAAATATGGGCTAATGAGTTAATAAAGAAAGTACAGTGATGTACAACCACTAGGCGTAGTAAACCGGCCATAAGAACCATTGATAAAATATCGCCATTTAACCAACCTATAAATGCTGGTAAACCAATATTCATTAAGATCACTAAGGCTAAGTAGTGCTTGTGCTGCCACATAACGATACGATCGTTTTGTAAGTCGCGCACGTTGTTGTAGTCGCTGTAACGACTCGCTTGATACTCACGTAGCATCCAACCTATGTGGCTGTACCAAAATCCCATTTGAGCTGAGTACGGGTCTTTATCATTATTATCAACATGTTTGTGATGGATTCGGTGATCACTACACCAATGCAATGCGCTGTTCTGTAGTGCCAATGCTCCACCTAATGCGTATAAAAAACGAACTGATGCATGGGCTTTATAAGCTTTGTGTGACCATAATCTGTGGTAACCCGCAGTAATCGATAGACCACTTGCGTAAGCGAAAACAACAAATGCAATCCATTCAATGCCATCAAAGCCATGGGTAAAACCACGCCAAGGGATTAATACCACGGCGCCGATAAAAGTAATGGCAAATAACAAGGTATTAAGCCAAATGATTGGAGGTTTTTTCATTTAGTAGGGTTCCAATAATAGGTTTAAATAAGTTGAGCGTACAATTGTACGCTAATTTAACTTAGTGAACTAGTCATGGTCAAGCTTAACAGGGCTGTGTTTCTGTTTTAAAAACGGTATTATCTGTGAATTAATATTGACTGAATGGATTAGTAAATGGGTGTTAGAGCACAACAAAAGGAAAAAACACGTCGTGCATTAGTGGATGCTGCATTTAATCAACTCAGTGCTGAACGAAGTTTTTCCAGCCTAAGCTTACGTGAAGTTGCTCGCGAAGCTGGTATTGCGCCCACATCATTCTATCGCCATTTTAAAGATATGAACGAACTTGGCTTGACCATGGTCGATGAGGGCGGATTAACATTACGTCAAATGATGCGTAAAGGTCGTCAACGTGCGGAAGCTGGTGGTAGTGTGATCCGTATTTCTGTCGACACTTTTATGGAAGTATTAGAGTCAAATCCGAACGTATTTCGAATACTATTACACGAACGCTCTGGTACCTCAGCAGCATTTAGAGCTGCAGTTGAGCGTGAAATTGAACATTTTATTTCTGAACTTGCCCATTACACCGAAGCACAGGCAAACCGAACACCTGTATTAGCGCGTGCTCAAGCTGAAGCGTTGGTTATTTTAGTGTTTAATGCGGGAGCATCAGCTTTGGACTCTAAACGTAGTGAGCGTAAATCATTGGCCGATCAGCTCGTACTGCAGTTGCGTATGGTCGCAACGGGAGCTGAAGCGCTACAGCACAAAATAGACAATCGCGCCTAAGTATAAGCATTACGTGATAGATACAAAAAGGGCGCGAATATTCGCGCCCTAGTATTATGTGTAACTAAAATTAATCAGGTGACTTGCGAACCAGTAATACGCCCGATTCCATATGGTCGGTATATGGAAATTGGTCAAATAGCGCAAAGCGCGTTATTTTATGCGTTTGGCCTAAGGTTAACAAATTGTCATTCAGTGTTTCTGGATTACATGAAATATACAAAATCCGCTCATAACCTTGGATAAGCTTTAATGTTTCAGGGTCAATGCCTGCTCGAGGAGGGTCAACAAAGATAGTATTACAATCGTAACTGTCTAAGTCGATGCCTTCTAAACGTCTAAATTGGCGCTTTTTCGCCATAGCATCACTAAAGTCTTCAGCAGACATGCGAATAATTTGAACATTATCAACGTGATTAATATCGATGTTGTATTGCGCTGCATCAACTGAAGGCTTGGCCAGCTCTGTTGCCAATACACGATTGAAATTTTGTGCCAGTGCAATCGTAAAATTACCATTACCACAGTACAATTCTAGTAAATCACCCTGGCTGTCTTTAGTCGCATCAATAGCCCATTCCAACATTTTTACAGAGACTTTTGCATTCGGCTGAGTAAAGCTGTTTTCAATTTGTTTGTAATGCAATACCTGTTCATTAACCGTTAAGGTCTCAACAACAAAATCTTTGTCTAAATCGATTTTTTGCTTACGCGCACGGCCTATAATGTTGACATTGAATTGAGCAGATAGCTTAGCTTTTAATTGAGTCGCTTGTTCACGCCATTCTTCATCAAGCTGGCGGTGGTACAACAAAGACACTAAAATTTCGCCACTTAACGTCGACAAGAAATCAACTTGAAACAACCGATAACGTAATGCAGGGTTAGGTGTTAATTCTGCAATTAATGCAGCCATCATTTGATTAATGATTAAACCCGCAGGTAAATATTGATCGCAACGCACTTTTGCATTCAGTGCTTTATCAAACATGTAGTAATATAAGTCATCACCTTGATGCCACATCCTAAATTCAGCACGCATACGATAATGCATAGGCTCAGAAGCAAAGACTTCAAGTGCTGGTGGATTGAAATCGGCAAAGGCCTTTTCTAGCTTGATGCGCTTTTGTTGTAATTGTGCATCGTAGTTTTTAGGATCCATTGCAGCTAAATTCATATCGTCCACCTAATTACGTAAAAAAGGGCGCAAATATTATACTAAATGACGCTGATGTCTAGTATTACGCACCTAAGTATAAAGTGACCCGACGATTAATGCTGAGCATATACATATTTGGAGCCCATATTGTCTGGACCTATTTTAGTGTTTGATTCTGGTATCGGCGGATTGTCGGTAATGAACGAAATTAGAAAACAGCTACCACTGCATGATTATTGTTACTTATTTGATAATGCACGTTTACCCTATGGCAATTTATCAGAGCAAGAGTTAATAACTGGATGTGTTGCACTTATTACTCATCATGCGCGACGTTTGAATGCCAGTATTGTGGTGGTTGCCTGTAATACCGCCAGCACTTTGGTATTGCCTCTATTACGCCAGCAATTAACCATTCCTATCGTGGGAGTTGTTCCTGCTATTAAACCTGCGGCAATGTTATCGAAGAAAAAGCACATTGGCTTATTGGCTACGCCTGGAACAGTGAAACGAGATTACACTCAAGCATTAATCAATCAGTTTGCAGGAAACTGTAAAGTTGAATTATTTGGGACTTCAGATTTAGTATTACTTGCTGAGCAGTATGTTGCTCAACAGCAAATAGATATGGACAAGCTAAACGAAATCTTAGCACCCATAGCGGCATCAAATATTGATGTCCTAGTATTGGGCTGTACCCATTTCCCTATGATAGCGACAGAAATAAGTCATTATCTTGGTGAAGGGGTAACACTATTAGATTCAGGGGAGGCGGTAGCAAAGCGGGTAAGGTTTTTACTGAGTAAAGAAAGTAATAGTAATAAACAATTACAAGCGTGTTATACCAAAGATATTGGCCAAGGGCTGAAAGCAGCATTAGTCGATTATGGTTTTAGTGATTTTTCGCTGGTAACCATAACCGACTAACAACACTATTAATTAACGATAGTGCTAAGAACCTAGTTCAATAACGATTAGCTATTTTCTGAATCAGATTCTTGTGATTTAGCTTCTCTTACCTTTAACGTGCGCTCTTGAAAGCTATAGTCGTTTAATTTCGACATTGCTTTTTGAGCTCCCGCCTCAGACATCTCAACAAATCCAAATCCCTTGCGACGTCCAGTTTTACGGTCTCGTACTAAACGAACTGAGTTAACAGGCCCGTACTCACCAAACAATGCCTTTACTTCTCCCTCATGAACACGATAAGGCAAGTTGCCAACATATAGTGTCATTGTAGGACCAACATAAGGTTCGTCAGAAGAGCTTGAACCACTAGATGGCATAAAGGTGAAAATTAACGTTGCAACGACTACACCAGCAATAAACGCTACCGAAGATGATGTGCCGCCAAACTGAGAAAAAACAAAAGCGCCAAGAAGCGCCGCAATCAAAACAATCACGAATGATTTCTGCATAAAATAATCTCTAATGAATATAAAAATGATAAATAACTGTTAAATACTATTACATACTAATTAAAAATTACCAGATAAACCAGACCACTGTTGAAAAATTGAGCTCAAAAGCGACTTAAATATCAAAAACAAGTAATTTACTAATTAGCCAAAGGTGGTTCTTTAATCAAAAAAGTTAAAAAAAGAACGATCTGCATAAAAGTTCAACGCTCGAAACATATCTTGCACAAAAGCGCTTGCACTAAATCTTAAGCTGCTTATAATGCGCATCCACTGACACGGCATACAGCGAAAGCGAAAACCGGTTAGCGTTATTAACAGTCACTTAGTGGTGTTGATAACAGGCAAAAAGAAGTTTGAAAAAACACTTGACGCCATAAAGG